>JBPCUI010000286.1:0-6101 GCA_051011235.1 Flavobacteriaceae bacterium | reverse complement strand
CTCTTAGAAAGTACTTCAGACAGGAATAAGGCGATCGAGTTTTTTGTGATATCCGAGTGCGTGCTCTGGTAGTGATAATACACCCGGGCTTCCCGGATACTTTCCATGCTCCCCTTGAATTTGTGATTTGCCACAATTTCCAATTGTGTAAGGGGTTGAAAATAGGCTGTTTTAAGTTTAGCCTTTTTTGAAGCCAATATACCTTTGAGCAGATAGGTTTGAAGCCCGTCTGACAAGGTAAAAGCCTTGACGATCAGGCTGGTATCCCCAAATTTAAGGGAAGAGAGAACTATTGCCTTAGTAGTTACCTGCATGGTTTAGGGTTAGCTATGGCAAAGATAAGATGTAATTGAATGCTGATTTGCAGTCGACAGTTGTAATTATCAGTGTACTTGTAAAACTATCTGACAGACAACCGCAACTGCCTTCAGAATTCAAAGCAATTAAATTACCCCCTGAGCCAGCATCGCATCGGCCACTTTAACAAAACCTGCAATATTAGCTCCTTTCACGTAGTTACAATATCCGTCTTCTTCCATCCCGTATTCAATGCAGGAATCGTGGATATCTTTCATAATACCTCTGAGCCTGTCATCTACTTCCTCGCGGGTCCAACTGATTCGCAGCGAATTCTGAGACATTTCCAATCCGGATGTAGCCACACCTCCTGCATTGGAGGCTTTACCAGGTGCAAAAAGGATCTTAGCATCGTGAAAGGCATGAATAGCTTCGGGCGTCGAGGGCATATTTGCTCCCTCAGCAACACAGCTGCATCCGTTGCTTACCAGCTGCCTCGCATCATCCCCGTCCAATTCGTTTTGAGTGGCACACGGCAAGGCAATGTCACAAGGTACGGACCAGGGTCGTTCCCCTTGATGATAGGTTGCAGATTTATAGACCTTTGTATACTCAGAAATTCTTCCTCTTTTATTGTTTTTAAGATCCATAACAAAGGCTAATTTTTCCTCATCAATCCCGTCCTTGTCATGAATATAACCACCGGAATCTGACAAAGTAACTACCTTACCACCAATCTGAATTACTTTCTCTGCAGCAAATTGGGCTACATTCCCGGATCCTGAAACCACTACGATTTTTCCTTTTATATCTTCATCAACTTTGTTCAGCATGCTTTGGGCAAAATATACAGTTCCATAACCGGTTGCCTCCGGGCGTATCTTGGATCCGCCCCAGGACAAACCTTTTCCTGTGAGAACCCCTGTAAATTCATTTCTTATTTTTTTATACATACCAAACAGGAAACCGATTTCCCGCGCACCAACACCAATATCACCGGCAGGTACATCTGTATTTGGCCCAATATGGCGGCTAAGCTCGGTCATAAAAGAATGACAGAAGCGCATCACCTCATCGTCCGATTTACCTTTAGGATCAAAATCCGATCCGCCTTTACCACCTCCCATGGGCAACGTGGTAAGGCTATTTTTAAATACCTGCTCAAAAGCGAGAAATTTTAAGATACTCGCATTAACCGAAGGGTGAAATCGCAAACCACCTTTATACGGACCAATTGCAGAATTCATCTGAACACGGTACCCGCGATTCACATGGATCTCACCATTATCGTCAACCCAGGCCACTCTAAAGGAAAAGAGTCTTTCCGGTTCAACCATTCGTAATAAAATATTTTTGCCGTAGTAGATGTCGCGTTGTGTGATGTAAGGAATTACGGTATCCGCCACTTCCTGAACGGCTTGAATGAATTCCGGTTCATGACCATTTCGGGTTTTCACCTCCTCCATAAACGTTTTGATAATTTCTTCTATTGAACTACTCATTTGATTGAATATTATTGAATTGCGAATTAGAGAGCAAAAATATATCTTTTCTATAATTAAAAGGGGCTTTTTTAATTATTTGACAATTAATTAATGCTGCGTTATCCAAAAAGTATAGTTTCTTATCTGTGGCAGTCAGACAGTGCCAATAAGCAGAGAATGGAGCTAGCTTAACTGAGGGCTTGTTCGAGGTCGGCGATCAGATCATCTACATCTTCTATTCCCACACTGAGTCGAATTAAGGAATCGACCACTCCGCTCTTCTCGCGTTCATTTTTGGGAATACTCGCATGAGTCATGCTGGCGGGATGGCCAGCTAAACTCTCTACGCCACCCAGAGATTCTGCAAGGGTGAAGACCTTAAGCTTTTCCACAAATTTAATTGCCTTTTCATAACTTCCTCCTTTAGGGACAAAAGAGAGCATCCCTCCGTAATCTTCCATTTGCCTTTTTGCCACCCCGTGATTGGGATGATCTGCAAATCCCGGCCAATAGACCTTTTGGATATCAGCATGGCTTTGAAGGTATTTGGCTATTAGCGCACAATTGTCGCAATGACGTTGCATCCGTACGTGAAGGGTCTTGATACCCCTTAATACAAGAAAGCTGTCCATAGGCCCGCACACAGCTCCACTGGCATTTTGAAGAAAGAAGAGCTGCTCGGCCAGTTTATCGTCGTTTACCACCAAGGCGCCCACAACAACATCGCTGTGCCCACCCAGATATTTCGTAGCTGAGTGCATAACGATATCGGCACCAATATCAAGTGGCCGTTGCAAATAAGGAGTGGCAAAGGTATTATCAACAGCCAACAACAAATGATGCTTTTTTGCCAGTTCTGAGGCCGCTTCAATATCGATGATGTTCATCATCGGGTTGGTTGGTGTTTCCACCCATAGCAATTTGGTGTTCTCATTAATATGAGAAGCTATCTCTTCTATACTTTGCATACCCACAAAGTGGAATTTAATACCGTATTTTTCAAAAACCTGCCTGAACAAACGATAACTACCTCCGTAAAGATCATTGGTAGATACAACCTCATCGCCGGGGTCCAATAATTTTATCACTGCGTCGATAGCTGCCAGACCGCTGGCAAAGGCCAAACCATGTTTCCCGTTCTCTATGCTTGCAAGTGATCTTTCAAGTGCAGATCGGGTAGGGTTTCCGCTTCTGGAATACTCATAACCCTGATGACCGCCAGGAGTGGTTTGGGCATAAGTTGAGGTCTGATATATAGGTGGCATTACCGCCCCGTAAGCTTTGTCGGGTTCCTGACCACCGTGAATAGTTTTACTGTTAAATCGCAAAGGAGATTTGCTCATGCTCAAAATTATTTGAGCAAATGTATCGTTAACTTTTGGAGAAACCAACGAATTGGTAGATTTGCAATACCCAATCATAGATCATGAAATATTTAGCTTGTACTTTAATAATATTCTTCCTTATGTTAAGCTGTGGGAAGGATAGCAAATTAGCATTTGAAACTAAGCGTTTTTCAAATTCAGAATGTTCCCAATGTCCTGAAATCAATATCGAAATTCCTCAGGCAATAGAAAATCGAAAAATATCAGAAACCATTAATAACGCCATGAGAGAAGAGGTGATCTCCTTGCTTTCCTATGACGAAGAACCGCTGGTAACAGATATTCCGGGTGCCTTGTCTTCTTTTAACCTCGGCTTTGAAGAACTGAGAAAAATGTTCCCGGATGAGAATATGCCATGGGAAGCGAGGATTAAAGGGAATATAGTTTTTGAGAATAAGGAGTTGCTCACAATTGGTCTTAGCTCCTATATATTTACAGGTGGAGCACATGGTTATGGGTCTACACGTTTTTTAAATTTCGATAAGAGTGGCGGAGAAGAACTGGAAAGTAACATGCTGTTTAAAAACCTGGAGAAATTTGAGGAATACGCAGAGACTAAATTCCGATTACAAGAAGAAATCCCGATCCAAGAATCTATCAACAGTACCGGTTTTATGTTTGAACAGGACAGTTTCTATCTGCCCGAAAATATTGGATTCACCCAGGAGGGACTAAAACTTTTGTACAATCCTTATGAGGTGGCCTCTTATGCCGACGGCACCATAGAACTCACGCTTCCGTTTGCTGAAGTTAAGAAGTTCCTCGCTGTGGGAATCTGAGTTAGGAGGACCGAATATCAAATAATTTCAGTTGTGATAGGATCACCCCAAGGTGGATTCCCTCGTGGTAGTTATTGAAATTAATAGCATCTTCTATAGATGAAATGGTAACCTTGTTACTGGTAGTATATTCCTGGTATCCTTTAAACAACCCTTTGTTGTAGTCTTCCTGAGCCCAAACTACTGTATTGATGAGCTGCGCCGGCAGCTGTTCTATCTCATTCAGATCAGGTTCACTGGCAGGATAGGTTCCTTTTTTATACCTGTCGACCCATTGTTCTTCAATCCGTGTGGGCAGGCCGCTAAAACGGTAAATCAATATTTGTTGAATAGCGAGGATATGGGCCATATTCCACCATAGATTATTGCGAAATCCATTAGGTATCTCCCAAAGTAACTCTTCAGGGATTTTGTTCAACAGAGAACAAATGATCTTTCGGTTCTGTAAGGAAATAGTAAATTGTTTATCCAAGGTTTTGAATTTAAAATTTAGACAGTCTAAAAATAAGCTTTTGCTCTAAAAAGCTGTACTTTTCATCTCCAATTCGAACTCCTGAATAAGCAGGCCTATGAACACTTTGTATTACTTAAGTACCTGCGACACTTGTAAACGCATACTTAAAGAATTGGAACCTCTGGATAACATACATCTCATCGATATCAAGACACAGCCAATAACCGAGGATCAATTGGAAGAGATGAAGCAGTTGGCTGGTAGTTACGAAGCTTTATTCAGTAAAAGAGCCCGACTTTACAAAGAACGCGGGCTTAAGGACAGAGTCCTCTCTGAGGCTGATTTTAAATCACTTCTACTCGAGCATTATACATTTCTCAAGCGGCCTGTGACGATCATCGACGGGCAGATCTTTGTAGGAAATTATGCAAAAGTGGTAGCTGCTGCCAAAGAATTACTTCACAGTTGAGTAAAAGAAATCTTGCCATACTCGCCGCGCTTGGGGCAACTACCATTTACGGTCTCAATCATACGATCGCTAAAGGGGTCATGCCGATCTATATAAAACCTTTTGGTTTTATTATGTTACGGGTCATTGGAGCATGCCTGCTCTTCTGGGCAGTTTCCTTTTTTGGTCCACGGGAAAAAGTGGAGCGCTCAGATTGGGGGCGGTTCCTTCTCTGTGCCCTTTTCGGGATGGTGATCAATATGCTGGCCTTCTTCAAAGGCCTTGATTTGTCTACCCCAATCAACAGCGCAGTACTGGTAACCACAACTCCCATCATCGTCGTAGTACTCTCCGTGTTCCTGATTAGGGAAAAAGTAAAATGGTACAGGGGAACAGGTATTGTATTAGGACTTATTGGAGCGCTGATTTTAGTACTATACGGGAACGAAATACGCGAGGATGCTCCGAATATTCCCCTGGGGAATACACTTTTTCTCGTCAATGCAACTTCCTTTGCACTCTACCTGATCCTGGCAAAAAAGCTCGTGGAAAAATACCATGTTTTCACCCTGATGAAGTGGTTATTTCTATTAGGTGTCCTGATTAATATCCCCATAGCCCTGCCAGAATTTCTTGAGGTAGACTGGGCACACCTTCCTATGGAAGCTATTCTCACTATGGTATTCGTAGTAGTAGGAACTACCTTTTGCGCTTATCTATTTAATGTCTTTGCACTCACCCAACTCAAAGCCAGTACCGTGAGTTCTTTTATTTACCTTCAGCCTGTTATCGGGATATTATTTGCAGTGCTTACAGGCAAGGACCATCTCACCTCAATAAAGATCGGAGCAGCCATGCTGGTTCTTTTAGGGGTTTATCTGGTCAGCCGGCGGGTGCTTCCAGATCAATAGGTCTTTTGGCAAACCTTCGGGTGTCTTCCTTGGTCAGAATCCTAAAATCTTTTGCCTTTTCGGCCTGGTTAAATTTATTCAGTAGTTCCGGATTGAGTTCAGTAAGCCTTCTGGTCTTTAAACTGATCCAGCCACCAAGCATCTCGCAATGTGCCACATTGCGACCTTTGTGATCGTAGAAGTTGTGGTGAAATTCAAAGAACATTCCATCCTCGCTCAAACCCTTAACCTCCAGCGAAACCCGGATAGGCGGTCCGGCAAGTACTTCTTTAAAATAATAGATATGCTCGTAAAAGACCACCGGCCCGATCTGATGCTGGGCCATCAAACGGTGATCGAACCC
>JBPCUI010000285.1:0-2618 GCA_051011235.1 Flavobacteriaceae bacterium | reverse complement strand
AGATTCCTAAAATGAAAATCGCCTCTGATACCCGTATTATCCGTATTCAAAAAAAGATCGCTAACCTCAAGATCATTTAGTACCCCATGCATATTCCCGGAGAAGTAAACGTTTCGGCCTTTGCCGAATTCGTCATAAATCAAATTTATCTCATCCAGCGAAACTTCAGATTCGCTGAAAGATGCACTCAGGTTTACCTTATCCATAAAATCCTTAAGATCTTCCCGCCTGTAGTCAAATACTACATTTCCGAATAAATTGGACTCCGGTGTCTTAATCTCAAGAGAATCAAACCGCATTTGTTGTTTCGTATACTTAAATGAGGTGCTCAGTTTCTCCATTGCCACACCTATCCTGCTATTGAAGGATAAAGCTTCTATTCGAGTGGATACTTCAGGGCCCAGTATCAAAAAATCACTTGCCTCAATATTGAGATCCTTAAAATTTAAGGTTTCTTGTTTTTGGACATTCTCGTCTATAATACGAAACTGACTATTTTCTATATAGACATCGGCAGTAGTCAGGTAAAAAGGTGGTTTGTCCGGCGCTCTGGGTTTTCCATCGTCGAGCTTTGCAACAAAGACATCGAGGTTTGTTTGCCCGGCATCCTTATAGGTAATGAGCTTAAAGTTGAGTCCCTCCAATTCTACATCGCCAAATTCAAGGCGACCATTGACCAGATTCCTCATGCTCAGAATGGAAGTCGTAAGTTCTTTGATATAAATAAGTGTATCCTTCTGATAGTCCTC
Source organism: Flavobacteriaceae bacterium (assembly GCA_051011235.1). Classification (GTDB taxonomy): domain Bacteria; phylum Bacteroidota; class Bacteroidia; order Flavobacteriales; family Flavobacteriaceae; genus JAHEJJ01. The sequence goes on along the minus strand of JBPCUI010000285.1, from coordinate 1,869 downwards.
TACATAGACATCCCTCAATGAAGTGTCCCAGGAGATCAGCGATATCCGCAGCCGGTCTATGTCTATATTAGTACCAAACTCCTTATTCAATTCTTTTGTCGCGTATTTTGCAAAGCGGGTTTGGACAATTGGCAAGGAGAGAATAATAGTGCTAAAAACACATATCAGCAAAATTGCCAATAGTGTTCTCACCAGTATTTTGCGCAGTCTTTTGATAGGGCTTATTGTTTATCTTTGTTCTTCAAATTCTATTCCAAACCCCTGTGAATAAAGAGAAAATTTACATATTAGCAATTGAATCCTCCTGCGACGATACCTCAGCAGCGGTAATGTGCAATACGCGGAAACTCAGCAACGTAGTCGCATCACAGCAGGTACACAAGGCCTATGGCGGTATCGTACCGGAATTAGCCTCACGGGCTCACCAGCAAAATATCGTTCCGGTGGTTCATCAGGCTTTATCCATAGCAAATATCGACAAAAAACAGTTATCAGCCATAGCTTTTACCCGTGGCCCGGGCCTTTTGGGATCATTGCTCGTCGGTACTTCCTTCGCCAAGTCGCCTTCCTTAGGGTTGAGCATTCCGCTTCTTGAAGTCAATCATATGCAAGCGCATATCCTCGCTCATTTTATCGAAGAAGAGCAACAAGCAGTACCGCTGTTTCCATTTTTAGCCTTGACGATCAGTGGGGGCCATACCCAAATTGTTCTGGTTCGGGATTATCTTAAAATGGAGATTCTTGGAGAAACGCTGGACGATGCTGTTGGGGAAGCATTTGATAAAAGTGCCAAGATTCTGGGTATGACCTACCCAGGCGGACCGCTGATAGACAGTTGTGCTTCCAAAGGAAATCCACTGGCATTTACCTTTCCGAAACCCAAGGTTGCCGGTTTAAACTTTAGCTTTAGCGGGCTTAAAACCAGTATCCTGTATTTTGTTCAACGGGAAACAACCAAAGATCCGGATTTTGTACATAAGAATTTGAACGATCTTTGCGCTTCAATTCAAAAAACTATCACTGCTATATTAATGGACAAACTGAAACAGGCTGTAAAACAGACAGGTATTACCCAGATTGCAATCGGGGGTGGTGTTGCTGCTAATTCTGGTATAAGATCTGCTCTTAAAGAAGCTGAAAAAGAACTTAACTGGGAGACATATATACCTAAAATCGAGTACTGTACAGATAATGCAGCTATGATTGGTATTGTGGGTCATTTCAAATATAAAAACATGGAATACTCCGATTATGATATTTCGGCACGAGCCAGATATGAAATTTCATAACGGCATTCGATCCTTCTTGCCGGGAACACATTTTTAACTTACCTTTTCAGACCTCATTATTGATTTATGCCATACAACCTTTCACTCGAGAAGAGAATTACAGCTGCCCTGGAACTATTTCCGCAAGACATTAAAAGTGATATCCAGCTAAAGAAGATGTTTGGTGGTTTGGCTTTCCTTTACAGAGGCAAAATGACCGTTGGTATAATAAAAGATGAACTGGCCGTGCGGGTTGTATCCGAAAGAATGAAGGAAGTTTTGGAAAGAGAAGAAGTACGCCGAATGGACTTCACCAAAAAACCGATGAAAGAATTTATTTATGTATCTCCAGTCGGATTTCAAAATGAGGAAGAACTAATGTACTGGATAGAACTCGGCCTTGAACACGCAAAACGAAAACTAAACCTTCATTGAAAATACCAATTTCCTATGCAGCTATTTTATGATCCTGTATTAACACCAGATTCCCGGGAATGTGTTTTTGGGAAAGAAGAAAGTAATCATATTTTAAGGGTACTTCGCAAAAAAGTTGGCGATACTGTTCGCGTTACCAACGGAAAAGGTTTTGTATTCACCGGTG
>JBPCUI010000284.1:0-8683 GCA_051011235.1 Flavobacteriaceae bacterium | reverse complement strand
AATATCAGGAAAGCTAGACCAGAATAGCGATAGGTTTTCTTCATGGCAATTTCAGATCTGTCGATCTTTTTGTACATCGTATTTGCAAAGCTGTTTTTTACAAATAGGTTCTCATAGACCTGATTTTGAAATCGGATCGATTTTACCGGTCGAATATATCGGTGCTTAAGCTGATTCCCTTTCAATACTTTTTCCATGAAGACTATATAGGGTTTAAGCCCTGCCTGATGTGCCAGAATTTCCCTTAAAGTCAGATCTTTTTTATCAGAGATCTTCCGCCAGGGCTTCCAATAAGTGCCAAAAGGTTTATCCAGGTCCAATACACCCTCTTCACAGAGTTTCATAATTACGGGAAGTGGTCCAATGATCTTGGTAATGGAGGCAAGATCGTATAGATCGGATAAACCCACAGGCAGTATACTATCGTAGGTGTGGAATCCATAGGCTTTGTGGAAAATAATTTTACCATTTTTGGCTACTAACACCTGTGCGCCGGGAAAAGCTTCTTGTTTTATACCATTTGTTATAATAGAATCTACCGCCCTGGCAACCAATGTTTTACCACAATAGTTGCCTTGACTGATCTGAGGTTCAGGACTGATTTGACTCGCTGCGGAAAACGCCAGTGGAACTGTACTTTGTGCGTTGCCTTGAAACAGTACTATACCTAAAAGTATAAAAAATAATACCCTCATTCTTGCTGTAATTCAATTATACGGAGATTCTAAGGCGGAGGTATTAGCCTAATATTCGTACGACATCTTTTGCAAAATAACTGGCAATGATATCTGCCCCCGATCTTTTTATTGCTAGTAATTGTTCCATTACTGCCAGATCGTGATCAATCCAACCCTTTTCTGCTGCAGCTTTTAACATGGCGTATTCTCCGGATACCTGGTAGACCGCAATTGGGGCCTTAACTGCGTTGCGCAATTCCCGGACTATATCGAGGTAAGTAATTCCGGGTTTTACCATGACGATATCTGCACCTTCTTCAATATCCAATTGCGCTTCTTTTATGGCTTCGAGCCGGTTGGCAGGATCCATTTGGTAAGTTCTTTTATCAGATGGAATATCTTGTCCTTTTGCTGGTGCCGAATCCAAAGCTTCTCTGAAAGGGCCGTAAAAAGCACTGGCGTATTTAGCGCTGTAGGCCATAATTCCGGTATTGATAAGTTCTTCATCTTCAAGGGCCTCTCTGATAATTTTGATCCGTCCGTCCATCATATCACTCGGTGCCACGAAATCTGCTCCTGCCTTGGCGTGTGAAACACTCATTTCCGCCAGGATCTCGCTGGTTTCATCATTGAGTACTTGTCCTTGAGCAACGATCCCATCGTGCCCCATAGAAGAATAGGGGTCCAACGCCACATCGGTCATTACCAGCATCTCCGGACAGGCATCCTTTACAGCGGTTATAGCCCTTTGCATTAAACCGTGATCATTAAGTGCTTCGGTGCCCGCATTGTCTTTCAATTCCTCAGGGACTTTGACAAAAAGTAGTACGGCACAGAGCCCCATCTTCCAAAGATCCTTTACTTCCAATGCCAGATTATCCAGGCTCAGTCGATAGTAGCCGGGCATCGAAGGAATTTCATCTTTTATATCATGCCCCTCTACAACGAAAAGCGGGACCAGCAAATCATCCGGACTTAAGACGGTTTCCTTAACCAATCGTCTGATGCTTTTTGAGGTACGTAGCCGGCGGTTTCTTTTTAAAGGATACATAATGAGACTTTTGACAATTAAAATTAGTTTATTAAAACTAGTTAGTATTGATTTCACCGATTAAATAAAGGACTGCATTTCCGCCTATCCGCACCCTGGGCGGCAGGTGCTGGCAATGTAACCGCCCACCCCGTTTGGAGATCTGTCGAGCACTTAATTGGTTTTTACCAAGTTTAGCAGCCCAATACGGAATAAGCGTTGTATGTGCCGATCCTGTTACAGGATCTTCGTTGATGCCCGATTGTGGTGCAAAGAAACGGGAGACAAAATCGACCTCCCTGCCGGGAGCCGTAACAATCACCCCTCTTGCATCCACTTTATTCAAAGCGAGAAAGTCGGGTTTCATGGATTCAATATCTTCCTGGCCTTTATAAACCAACATATAGTCGGTTTTGCCCTGCCAAATCTCCAAAGGGTCTTTACCCAAAGCCCTGCTGAGTTCAGGATAATCTGCTATAGTTTGAATGTCGTCTGCAGGGAAGTCTAGTATCAACAGGCCATCATTTCCTTTTTCTACGCTTAAAGGACCACTTCGGGGAGAATAAAACTCAATTTTTTCTGTATTTACTCCACCGTAATGAAAAAGGACATAAGCGGAAGCCAGGGTTGCATGACCGCAAAGGTCTACTTCCAATTCCGGGGTAAACCACCTGATTTCGAAGCTTCCATTATTGGGCACCAAATAAGCCGTTTCTGCCAGATTATTCTCCATAGCAACTTGCTGCATCCAATGATCATCAGGCCACGATTCAAGTATGCACACCGCAGCAGGATTCCCTTCAAAAAGATTTTCAGCAAAGGCGTCTATCTGATAGATTTTTTGTTTCATAGATTATCCCTGGTTTTCATTACAAATATATCAAACCCATTCTCTGGGTCGTTTGAGTACTTCTACCAATTTTTCCTCTTCACTCCCTGGGGCAGGTTGATGGTTGTAGCGCCATTGCACCCTCGGAGGAAGGCTCATGAGAATACTTTCAATCCTGCCGTTTGTTCTCAAACCGAACAAAGTGCCTTTATCGTGCACAAGATTAAACTCAACGTACCTGCCTCTCCTTATTTCCTGCCAGCTTCTCTGGGCATCGGTGTATTTAGAATCTTTTCTTTTTAATACAATGGGAACATAGGCCTCCAGGAAGCTGTTCCCAGAGTTTTTTACAAAGTCAAACCAGCTGTCAATGTTCCGGATGGCGGAAGGTTTGAGATAGTCGAAAAAGAGACCGCCTATTCCCCTCGCTTCGTCGCGGTGAGAGTTTCTAAAATACGCATCGCATTTAGCCTTGAAATCAACATAAAATGAAGAGTCGTGCGAATCACAAACGCGTTTGCAAATACGATGAAAGTGTTCGGCATCTTCATTAAAAAGATAATAAGGAGTGAGATCAAGTCCGCCTCCAAACCACTGGTCTTCTATCCTGCCGTTTTTGTCATACATTTCAAAATACCTCCAATTGGCATGTACCGTTGGCACCAACGGATTTTCAGGGTGTAGGACAAGGCTTAGTCCGCAGGCAAAAAAATCCACATCGCCTACACTAAAATAAGCTTGCATGCTCTTGGGCAATGCTCCGTGAACGGCCGAAATATTGACGCCGCCTTTTTCAAAAACCCTTCCTTCCTCGATGACCCTGGTACGGCCACCACCGCCTTCCGGTCTTTCCCAGAGATCTTCCTTAAAGATGGCCCCTCCATCTATCTCCTCGAGTTTGGATGTGATGGTATCCTGCAGTTCCTGGATGTATTTATAAAACTTTTCCCTCATTCTATTTGATATCAGTTAGCCGTACTTTATTAATACGCCAGTAATTTGTCAAAATTACCGTTTCCACACTTAAAAATATATAGTAGATGGCTCCCAGGCATAAGCCCAGATGAGGGCGGTCTATAAAAAAGCCGCCTTTGGTAATCATCTGATTATATCCGGAAGTACTCAAATATTCTTCAGTAAGTCCAAATTGAGATACGTACTCATTTCCAAAACCAATGATGAGACCAAGTACGATATAGGTTACAAATGCAATGCTCGAACTCCAAATCGTTCGTTTTTTAATAGTGACTTCCACATCGTAAAAGGCATAACGCATACGGTTCAGCACCAATATTAAATAGATATACAGAATTAGATTTCCCGGCACCATTCTATTAAACAACCAGGCAAAGATTCCATAAAACGCAAATAAGAAAATAAATGATATTTTTTTAGGCAATACGGCCAGGACCACACTTGAATGAACCATAAAGAACTCAAACATGATAAGCCATACGGAAGTGTATATTTTTTCGGCCTGTTCCATGCCCGGGCTATACCAAAGCATAATAAATTGAATCGCCAAAAACAGGTTCATCAGAACACCGGCATACTCAAAAGGCTTCTCATATTTCTCTATGACACCCATCTGTATTCTTGTTTAACTAAATTCAATTCACACAATTTTTCCGGATCCAGTTACTGTTTCAATATGGATCATTTGGTTTTGTGCTACTTCACCCAATTGCTCAAGCGTGTAGACTCTTTGTGAATCTTTAGTCATCTCCAATAGAATTTGAAGGATTTCAGTTTCACTTTTGCTCATATGATCTCTAAAAATTAATCGTCCGATGGCATTGTTATGAAGATCCATTGCTCTGGCCAAATCGCTGTTTGGAAACAGGTTTTCATGCAGATCTGTAATTTTTTTTGTCCAACTCAAGATCTCTTCTATTTCAGCCCGATTTTTCATGCATTTACGGGCGATAAGGTAATTCCATAATGCATGTCGGAATGCATTAGCCGGTGAATTTTTATGATGTTGCCGGCCATAGTATTTCGAAGCATATGCCACACTTTTTTTGGTAGCTTGCCAGGTGGGCCAAATTCTTGACAAATTGCCAACAGAAAAAATCAGGAGTTTCCACAGTTGTGCAGGTCTCAGGGACCGCATGAACACCCATAATTTCATTTATTCCTTGTATTCTTTAACAGCATTGATAAATGCGGACACATTCTCCAATGGAATATTGGGAAGAATGCCGTGACCCAGATTAACGATATACCGATCTTTGCCGAATTCCCGGATCATATTTTCAACCTGCTCCTTGATTTCAGAGGGCTTAGATAGCAAACGCGACGGATCTAAGTTGCCCTGTAAAGTGATCTGACCACCGGATAGGTACCGGGCATTTCTCGCTGAGCACGTCCAGTCCACGCCTAATGCGGCCACACCTGTAGCGGCCAGATCATTTAGCGCAAACCAGCATCCTTTGGCAAAGACAATTACCGGGGCCTCAGTTTTCAATGCATTGGTAATTTGACGTATATATGGCAGTGAAAATTCCGAGTAGTCTTTTGGAGATAGCAATCCTCCCCAGGAATCAAAAACCTGAATGGCATGTACGCCGGCCTGCACCTTGGCCTTCAGGTAAGCGATTGTGGTATCCGTAATTTTTTGTAACAGACGATGTGCCGCCTCGGGCTGTGTAAAACAAAATGCCTTGGCCTTGTCAAAAGACTTGCTTTCCTGTCCCTGAACACAATAGCAAAAAACTGTCCATGGAGCTCCGGCAAAACCGATCAATGGAACATTTCCTTCTAATTTCTCAAGCGTCATTTCAATGGCCTGCATCACGTAATCCAGAGAAATCGAAACGTCCGGGACTTCAATTCTATCGACATCTTCAACACTGCGAATTGGCTTTGGAAGAAAAGGACCGATATCCGGTTTCATCTGAACATCAATATTCATCGCCTGTGGTACAACAAGAATATCACTGAATAAAATTGCCGCATCCATACCAAACCTGTGAATTGGCTGGATAGTGATTTCCGAAGCCAGTTCCGGTGTCTGGCACCTGGTAAAAAAATCATATTTGCGGCGAATTTCCATAAATTCCGGCAGGTACCTGCCTGCCTGGCGCATCATCCAAACAGGAGGCCTCTCCACTGTGTCACCCCTTAAGGCTTGTAAAAACAAGGTATTCTTTATCACTCTTTATCCAGTTTTGTATGATAGTATTCAACTACCGATTCCAGTACATTTTCTATACTTTGATGTTTGGAAATAACGATATTTCCGGTATGCTTGGACGCTTCCCGCGCAGTACTTTCACCAATACAAAAGGCGGTGTTTCCGCTTAGTTCGTTTACAGAGGTATAGCTTTGTACGGCACTTGGACTAAAGAACAGTACACCGTCATAGCTGCGATCCATACCTACTACATTATCCAATGTATCATAAGCTATTACTTCTCTGTATCGGACGGTATTTTCTATCAAAATTGACGGTAATTCTGCTCTTCTCCTATTACCGCAAATAAACGAAAACGAAGCATTTTGGTGATTTTTTACTATAAAATCGGCCAATTCTTTCGAATTTTTGGCAGTTTTGATCACTTTTAGGCCATTTTCATCTAAGAGCTTCGAGGTCTTATTCCCCACACAGAAACAACTTTTAGATAAGGCTTCTTTCCGCTTTTCAGGTAGAGGAAGATTGTCGTAAGCCCTTAAAAAACCACGTACTGCATTTTGACTCGTAAAAATGTAGTAATCATTGTCCGGATCAATAGTGAATTTCCGGAATGTAATATGGATAGCGTTGTAATCCATTAGCGTGATCCCCTGCGATTCAACAATCTTCTTTAGTTTGGGGGAAAGGATTTTTGTAGAGAGCACTTTTGTCATTGACCCATTTTAGTTTTAATAGTACTCAATATTTCATTACCTCCCTCCACCAATATTTGCTGAGCATATGCAACTCCAATACCACTATAATTTTCTATCTCAATCTCATCATCAACGCGCAACAATTGCTGTCCGTCAAGTGAGGCCAATAATCCTTTAAACCGAATTTTTGTTCCTAGAATTTGAGCCAGAGCTCCAATAGGAGCCGAGCATCCGCCCTCAAGCTCTCTTAAAAATTCCCTTTCAATCCCAGTGCAGATTTCAGTTTCTTTATGGTTGAGCGATTCAAGTGCCTGCAATGCAAATTCATCCGAGGCAAGGGCAACCACCATTATAGCGCCTTGCGCGGGTGCCGGGATCATCCAACTTAACTGCGTATGATTTTTGGGAACCAGCAGCCCGAGACGTTCCAGTCCGGCTGCGGCAAAAATAGCCCCGTTCCAGTACTTTTCTTGAAGTTTTTTTAAACGGGTAGGCACATTTCCTCTGAGATCTACTATTTCGTGTAATGGATAACGGTGAAGCCATTGTGCTTTTCTTCTTAAACTTCCCGTGGCCAATACACCTTCTGTATTGAGGAAGTCCAGACCTTTATGGGCTAAAACGTCATGGGGATTGGCGCGTTTTAAAACAGCCGCTTTGACAATACCTTTTGGCAAAGCTGTCGGTACATCTTTCATGGAATGCACGGCAATATCAACCTCTTTGTTGAGCATGGCTATATCCAGGGTGCGGGTGAAGATCCCGGTAATTCCCAGCTCATAAAGAGGCGTGTCTGTCTGCAGATCGCCTTCGGATTTAACAGTTATGATCTCGGCCGATACTCCCGAGTTGTGAAGTTGCTGTCTCACAGCATTGGCCTGCCATAGCGCTAATTCACTATCGCGGCTTCCGATCCGGATGACCCTGCTCATGGAGAGTCAACTTCTAGTTGAAATACTTTTTGAATTAATTCGAGGCTGTCATCAGCATCTAAATCCGAAGCCTTAAGGTGATTGGCGAAGCGTTTTGTTATTTTATGAATTATCCGGTCTGAAACCAGATCGGCCTGTTCGGCATTGAAGTCGCGGATCTTTTTAGATTGAAAGTCGAGTTCCTCTTCTTTCATGGTCTTCAATTTTTTCTTCAGAGCCTTGATCACAGGAGCGAATTTTCTGGTTTCCAACCACTGAATAAAATCGACCCTGACTTCATCAATAATTAATTGTGCCAGAGGAATTTGTTTTTTTCTGCGTTCCAGTGTTTCATCAGTAATTTGGGAAAGATGATCCAGGTGTAATAAACTTACATGAGGCAATTCAACAACATCATCCGCTACATTTTTTGGAATGGACAGATCGAGGATTAGCAACGGTCTGTTGGAATGTATTAGCTCCCTGGAGATGGTTGGAGAATTCGCTGCAGTTGCTACAATAAGTACATCCGTCTTGCGTATTTCGGCCTGCAGGTCTCCGTAATTTTTAACCGTCAAATGAAATTTACCCGCAATTTTTTCTGCCTTGTCTTTTGTTCGGTTAATCAGAGTAATATGGTGATTACCGGTGTGCTTTATCAGGTTCTCACAAGTATTTCTACCTATTTTTCCCGTGCCGAACAACAGAATGTTTTTATTTTTTACATCGGGCACGTTATTAAGAATATACTGAACAGAAGCAAAGGCAACTGAAGTAGCTCCACTGGAAAGTTCCGTTTCGTTCTTGACCCGTTTACTGGCCTGGATGATCGAGTTGCACAACCTTTCTAAAAAATGATTTGTAAGCCCGTATTTCTTAGAACGGTAAAAGCTGTGTTTGATCTGGCCTATTATCTCAAAATCACCTAATATCTGACTTTCCAAACCAGTTCCCACTCTGAACAAATGATCAATCGCCTCGTAATTCTTAAATACATATGCCACTTCCTGAAACTGATCGACCGTGCCCCCGGAATGATCACAAAGAAGCTTTATTAGCTGATAAGGATGCTGGGCAAACCCGTGAAGCTCCGTGCGATTACATGTGGAAAATATCAACAGGCCATCTATACCTGCTTCTTTAGCCTCCACCAGCATTCGCTCCATGGCGGCAGGTTCCAGACTGAATTTACCGCGTATATCTGCATTGGCTTTTTTATAGCTCAGACCTATTGTGTAAAAAGAACTATGCCTGGAAATATGGTATGCCTTCATGGAATCAATTAAGCAAAGCAAAAATAAAAGGAGTTATCGGGCAAAAATAACGCTGGAGGTACAAATAATATCGTTCTAAGTTTTTGCCTGACAAAAAACCCGGAATTCACATGAATATCCTACATTTGCTT
>JBPCUI010000283.1:0-2967 GCA_051011235.1 Flavobacteriaceae bacterium | reverse complement strand
TTCCCTGAACTTTCTCAATATTGATTGAATACGCGCATAGGTGTACTGAATAAAAGGACCTGTATTCCCCTGGAAATCGACTGATTCTTCAGGGTTGAAGAGAATGCGTTTTTTAGGATCTATTTTTAGGACATAATATTTTAGGGCACCCAGTCCTATTATCCGGTAGAGTTCTGCTTTCTCCTGATCTGAATATCCTTCCAGTTTTCCCAGTTCCCTGGAGATATTCTTCGCAGTTCTTGTCATTTCTCCAATGAGGTCGTCGGCGTCTACAACCGTGCCCTCACGGCTCTTCATCTTGCCACCGGGAAGATCTACCATCCCATAGCTCAGATGATACAGATTTTCGGCCCAGCTGTAACCCAATTTCCGGAGAATTAAGAAAAGTACCTTAAAGTGATAGTCCTGCTCATTCCCAACGGTATAGACCATTCCTGTGATATCGGGATAATCCTTCACCCGCTGTAATGCCGTTCCCAGGTCCTGGGTCATATAGACCGAAGTACCATCGGAACGCAATACAATCTTTTCGTCCAGGCCATCTTCGGTAAGATCTATCCAAATACTGCCGTCGTCCTTCTTAAAGAACACTCCTTTTTTCAGTCCGTCTTCTATGACATCTTTACCTAATAAATACGTATTGCTTTCATAGTACAGGGTATCGAAATCGACCCCCAGGTTGGAATAGGTTTCATCAAAACCCTCATACACCCAGGCATTCATCTTTTTCCAAAGTGCTACGATTTCTTCGTCACCCGCTTCCCATTTTCGCAACATTTCCTGGGCCTCCATGAATATTGGCGCTTCTTTTTCGGCCTTTTCATTCGAGTAGCCTTGAGCTACAAGCTCACTTACCTCTTTACCAAAAGCATTGTTATAAGCCACATAGTAATTGCCAACATGTTTATCCCCTTTAACCCCTGCAATTGAAGGCGTTTCCTCATTGCCAAATTTCAACCATGCAACCATACTCTTACAGATATGGATCCCCCGATCATTGATAATTTGGGTTTTGTAAACCTTGCTGCCGGAGGCTTTGAGAATTTTTGAAACCGAATAGCCCAGGAGGATATTTCTAACATGGCCCAGGTGAAGTGGTTTATTCGTATTTGGTGACGAATATTCAACCATTGTAGCCTTCCCGGAATTTATTACAACTTTACCGTAGTCTTGAATTGCATCCAGTGAAATGATAAAATCCAGATAATAGCTGTCACTGATTACGAGATTAAGGAATCCCTTAACTACATTATATTCCACAATCTCTTTTAGATTCCTTTTGAGATACTCCCCTAATTGCTCCCCTATTTGAGCCGGATTTCCCTTTACATATCGCAGCATCGGAAAAACAACGGCGGTAATATCTCCTTCAAATTCTTTACGCGTAGGTTGCAGTTCTACTTCGGGTAAATCAATATTGTACAATTCCGAAACAGCCTGTTTTATTTGCCAGGAAAGGACTTCATTAATATTCATCAAACAGCTTCTTAAGGCTGCAAAACTAAGGAATTTTTATACGATTGGTATAAAACTGAGGCCTACTTCTCAAAGATGGTTCAATTGATTACTTTTATCATGTACGCTCTAAAAAAACAGCATAAGTGCTTGTCAATGTATCTTATAACAACAGGGAAATCACCGGTAAAATTGACCAGGCGGTAGGCAAACCATTTACCCTCAGGCAACGTTGGGCCATGGGAGGGATAGGTTCTCCCAAACTGTACATAAGGGCGAGCAGTGTGGAGATCAGAAATTTACTGGTGCTGGATAACAATCTCGATACTTGTAACATTGAGCTCAGACCCAAAGGAATTGTACTGCGGTTTCGTTCATTGCTCGAAACCTATGCCCTTGTAATACCCTTCTACAAACTTTCAGTTTACAAAGGTGAATTGGCCGTATACTCTATACACAGGGATCATCACTTTGTAAGGCTAAAGGCCGACACCAAGGCTATTCAGAAATATTTTAAGAAAATGCTGGACTACAAAGCCGACAATTTACCAACAACCATTGATGAGTTATAGGTTATGAAAATTCTTGTAACAGGTGCAAACGGTTATATTGGTATGAGGCTAGTGCCACAATTGCTTTCAATGGGTCATAAAGTAGTCTGTGCGGTGCGCGACGCCAACAGGTTTAGTATCGATAAGGAAACCAAATCGCGCCTGGAGATATTGGAAATTGACTTCCTGGAAACTGTGGAAAGGGGAAAACTTCCCAAAGATCTGCAGATCGCCTACTTCCTCATACACTCTATGACTAATTCAACCAAGGAATTCACAGAGATGGAAGCCATAACCGCACGCCATTTTAACGAATACGTGGTAGAAACCAAAATAGAACAGGTCATCTACCTCAGTGGAATCGTAAATGATGATCAACTGTCCAAGCACCTGTGGTCGAGAAAAAACGTGGAGCAGATCCTGTCTGAAGGCACTTACGAACTCACAGTTTTGAGAGCCGGGATCATTGTGGGTTCCGGCAGTTCTTCATTCGAGATCATCAGGGACCTTTGTGAGAAACTCCCTGTGATGATCACACCTAAATGGGTTCTTACCAGATCCCAACCCATCGCGATCCGCGATGTTATTAGGTTTCTTACCGGCGTAATTGGACACAAAAAGACTTATGGTAAAGCTTTCGATATTGCCGGGCCGGATATTCTCACATATAAAGAGATGCTACAGCGCTATGCCAATGCAAGGGGATTTAAAAACTGGATCATCACCGTACCTGTTATGACTCCAAAACTCTCTTCTTATTGGCTTTATTTTGTAACATCGACCTCATTTAAACTCGCCCTTAACCTTGTTGATAGTATGAAGATTGAGGTGATTGCTAAAGACAACCGTTTGGAACAATTACTGGGAATCAAGACCCATAGTTATGAAGAGGCAATCGATATGGCCTTTAAGAAAATCGAACAGAACCTTGTAGTGAGTAGCTGGAAAGACAGTATGATCA
>JBPCUI010000282.1:0-3031 GCA_051011235.1 Flavobacteriaceae bacterium | reverse complement strand
TGGTTAGTTCGGCATGTCAAGTGGATGAAGTAAAGTCAAAGTTGGTGGTCAAAATTTTGGGATACAACAACATGAGTCAGCCAAGTCTGAGAGAGCGATTTAGGGTATTTCTTTCTTGGATTATTATCCAGCTTGTCGCCTTCGTCTACGTCTGCGAATAAAGCGAATCGTAAACCAGATCAATATGGGCACTGCAATCGCAACCAATACGACCAGGGATAATCCGATCTTGGCCATCCTGCCAAATTGCATCTCTGGTTCAAAGATCATGGGTTCATGATCGTACAATGAAGTATCTACCTCACCCTTATCAAAATACTTCTTTGCCAAGTTAACATATGCCTCCCGGTCGTACCACATGACATCCCCGGTATGACCAAATTCCGAAAGGATAACCTGGCGTGATTTGCTATAATATGGCATCAACTCCTCAGTGGCAAACTCAGCTGGGGTACTAAAATCGATATTTCCGCTGAGTAAAAGCATGTCTACGTCGGATGGCTGAACATCATAGTAGATCGAGTCCAGGTCCTTGCCTGGCCAGGCCGACATTGATGCAAATAATTGAGATCCAGGCGAACCTATAATTGAATTATTAACGGCCATGTCTGCACCGTAATCCCTTTGTGGATTGAAATCCGGAAACGCCTTGGCATAGGAATCTCCCCAGGAAAAATCCAGGCCGCTGATCTGATAGTCGAACATCATGGATACCATTGCAAGTCCGCTCGCGTCTCCTTGTTCTGCCTCAATGAATACATCGAATACCGATGCGGAAGAACCCCGGTGGTAGAGGCCCATAAAGGCTGCCATTCGTACCCTGTCTCGATCTATCGGAAAAAATAGCCAGCTGGAGGGCATGTTGTGCATAACATTTCTGACCGTAGCTGCCAGATCAGGAGTTCGCGAGGAACAATAGGGGTCTTGTTTACAGAGTTCGGAGTAATATTCGATCTGCCTGTCCAGCGTTTCAGGTTCCCACACAAAATGCCCGGGAGGATTCACCGAAACCATCAAAGATCGGGATATGCTCTCGGGATACCGATAGGCATAAATCTGGGCCAGACGTGTGCCGTAGCTGGCACTGACCAGGTGTATACGCGGGTAGTTTAGTTGAGTCCGAGCAAATTCCATGTCGTCAATAACCTCTACCATGGTATAGCCATCCAGGTCAAAACCCTTTTTTCGGAGTCCTTCAACGCATGATGTTATGCTCTCGCCCGTTTTGGCAATGGAAGCCTCACTAAACAATCCGTCCCCTGCTGATTGGAACATATTATCACAATCCAGTCGACTCATCCCATCTACACCACGGAAGCCAACGAGAACAACATCGTGATTTTCCAGGATCCTTACATCTGGCCGATAATCCATATTTGAGGCACCCGGACCTCCATTGAGGTGAAATATAGGTGCTCCTGTAGGCTTGGGTGATTTAATGACCTTAAAAGGTAATGTTATAAGCCGAGAATCTGTTTTATCCCGGTTTTCTGGGATGGTGATGTAACCACATTCGATCGTATAGTTTTCCTCCTCAGTTTCACATTCCGTATAGGTGATGCCTTCTTTTTCTGGGGTGTAATAAAATTTTTGAGTATCTTCTTTAGGTTGACAGGCTGTTAACCCCAGGACTACTAAAATTGATAAGCCTAAGAACTGTCTCATATACATTTATCAAGTAAAATGGTTATGTCAACCGCACAAATCTCACCTGTAGGTTTTAAAAAAGTGGCAAATGTATGCCTACGAGTTGTCCGGGCAAGATTCACTTATCTAAAGATACTACTATTTGGGTGAGCACCCATTTTAGGGATCATGGCCTGAAATTTTACCACAATTTTAGAATTATTCGCTGATTCTCCCGAACGCAGCGGTCCATAGGGTCATTAAAAGTATTGTGATTGAAGACCGGGAATATCTAAAAACTTAATGATCTAGGGAATTATGCATATCTACAAAGATCGGAGGGTTTTAGTGATTATGGGTAATAACATCCCACAGTAGTATTGAACATTTTATACATATAATACATACTTGATAATTAAATCATTAACTAAGTCAATAATTGGTAAATTTAGAGGGTTTTATATACCAACTATATGAAGAGAATGGCATGTCAAAAAAAGTGATAACATTTGGGGAAGTAATGATGCGTTTGTCCCCACCGGGCTATTCCAAATTTGCGCAAGCAACATCTTTTGAGCTTGTTTACGGAGGTGGTGAGGCGAACGTGGCAATTTCATTGGCCTATCTTGGCATGAAAGCAGCCCATGTGACCCGTTTTCCGGATAATGCCCTTGGAAAAGCGGCCACTCAATTTTTACGCAAGCATTGGTTAAGCACTGAACACATCATTTATGGCGGGGATATGTTGGGCAAGTATTTTCTGGAAAAGGGTGCCGTACACAGGCCCAGTGAGGTAATATATGAAAGGGAAGGGTCTTCTTTCTCCTTAATAGAACCGTCAATGGTCAATTGGGAGCATGTGCTCAAAGATGCAGATTGGTTCCATTGGACAGGGATTACTCCCGCCATTTCGGAAGGGGCAGCAATGTGTTGTTTAGATGCAATTAAAACTGCTAACAAAATGGGTATAAAGGTTTCGGGGGATATCAATTCACGAAGCAATATGTGGAAGTATGGAAAAACCATGCAGGAAGTTATGCCAGAGTTGGTACAGAATTGTGATATAGTGATAACAAGTACCCGTGGAATTCGAGAAATGTTCGGGCTAGGTGAAGCAGGTGATAAATTTCGTTTTTCAGCCAAAAAGCTAATGGACACTTTTACCAGTATTCAGAAAGTGGTAGGAAAAACCAGGAAATCCATAAGCGCCTCTCATCAGCAAAGACAAGGTAAAATGTGGAACGGGAAGGAGTATATTAAGACCGAAATGTTGAACATCACCCACGTCATAGATCGCGTTGGCACCGGAGATGCTTTTGCTTCTGGTCTTATCTATGGGTTGTTGCATTATGATGATGATATGCAGGCTTTGAATTTTGCTTCAGCAGCTTGTGCACTAAAACAT
>JBPCUI010000281.1:0-9159 GCA_051011235.1 Flavobacteriaceae bacterium | reverse complement strand
GAAATATGCAACCTTGGTATGCCTAATTAAAAGAAATTTCCTGCATAGCTGTTTGCGGTAAAGGGGAACTTATTACTTTTATATCAACAAATAGAATATGTCCGAACCTATATTATCACTCAAGGCTGTCTCAGTGTTCCAAAAAGAGAATATGATTCTAAAAGAGATATCGCTCGAAGTAAAAAAAGGAGAATTCGTATACCTTATAGGCAGGACAGGAAGTGGGAAAAGTAGTTTTATGAAAACCCTCTACGCCGATCTTCCGCTGAAAGAGGGGCATGGCCGGATCGTTGGTTTTAATCTCAAAACACTGGAGGAGAAGAACATCCCATTCCTGAGACGTAAACTCGGCATTGTATTCCAGGACTTTAAATTATTACCCGACAGAAATGTGATCAACAACCTGATATTTGTATTAAAAGCTACCGGCTGGAAAGATGCAGTTCAAATCAATACCCAGGTAGAAGATGTACTTGAGAAAGTGGGTATGAAAACCAAGGGTTTTAAGTTTCCGCATGAATTATCGGGAGGGGAGCAGCAACGGGTGGCAATCGCCAGAGCTTTGCTCAATGATCCTGTACTCATCCTCGCCGATGAACCTACAGGTAATCTGGACCCGCAGACAAGCGTGGAAATTATGAAGGTGTTACAGGATATCAATAAAAGCGGCAGAACAATATTAATGGCTACTCATGACTACGCACTCTTACTAAAATACCCTTCCAAAACACTTAAATGCGACGGAAGCAAGGTGTTTGAGGTCATTCAAAAAGCGGTCTAAAAATCATTTTTGATCGCCTAAAGGTTCTCCAAAAGTTTTTCAGGCAGAATCTAATTCGAATAGTAACTATATCCGAAAACTTGTTGCAGTGCAAAATTCAGTGGCCCACCAATACGAGCGGTGATCCAAATAAAAGTTTTTGTTACTTTTGACGCGTCTGAAATAAGGCATCACTAACCAGAATTTAACTCTATGAAGGTCTTAGGAATTGATATAGGTGGATCCGGCATGAAAGGAGCCCTGGTGAATTCGATCACCGGTGAGCTGCTTACCGAACGCTTCCGAATCCCCACACCCTCTTCTCGCAAGCCAGATGAAATGGCCGCTGTATTGAAGGAAATCGTTACCCATTTTGATCATCACGGACCTGTAGGCTGCGGTTTCCCAACGGTTATCAAGCACGGCATCTGCAAATCTCCAGGCAACCTGCATAAATCCTGGCTCAACGTAAATGTTAAGGAATTATTTAGCGACAGTACCGGTTTACCAGTCACAGTAATTAACGATGCCGATGCGGCCGGGTATGCAGTGATGAATTACGGTATTGGCAAGGGAGTAGAAGGATTTGTGGTCATGATTACTATCGGTACAGGACTGGGAAGTGGTGCGTTCTTCAACGGAGAACTGATACCCAACTTTGAATTGGGACAGATACCTTACAAGGAATACCAAAAGATTGAGGATTGGGCAGCTGCTTCTGCCAGGGAGAAAGAAAACCTTACTTACGACAAATGGGGAAAACGATTTAATAAATTCCTGGAATACGTGGAGCTTTTAGTATCGCCAGATCTCATCATTTTAGGAGGTGGCACTTCTAAATATTTTAGTGAGTATAAACACCGGATAAAAGTAGAGACACCTGTTGTTCCGGCTGAGTTCCGAAACCATGCCGGCATAATCGGAGCAGCGGCAGCAGCACTGCACGAAGCCCCCAGAGATTAAGAGATTTGCGTCTCCCGCTTATACTGTTTTATTTCGCTTTCTATCGACTTCCTTTAAGAGAATTTTTCTCAAACGCAGATAATTTGGCGTTACTTCTACATATTCATCTTTTTGAATATATGCAAGTGCTTCCTCTAGCGAGAACTTTAGGGCAGGAACAATTTTTGCCTTATCATCGGCACCTGCAGACCGCACGTTGGACAGTTTTTTTGTTTTGGTAACATTCACCACCATATCATCACCGCGAGAGTTTTCTCCAATGACCTGTCCTTCGTAAATGTCTTCACCGGGTCTCACAAAAAATCTTCCGCGTTCCTGCAATTTATCTATGGAATAAGGAATAGCCTTCCCGTGCTCCATCGAGATCAGAGATCCGTTTTGACGCTGCAAAATATCCCCTTTAATTGGTTGATATTCAATAAATCGATGCGCCATGATCGCTTCACCGGCTGTGGCTGTCAACAATTGGTTTCGCAGGCCTATGATACCCCTGGAGGGAATTTCAAATTCGCATAACATTCTGGTTCCTCGTACTTCCATATTCGTCATCTGCCCCTTTCGAAGCGATACCATTTCAACAGCTTTTCCCGAAACCTCTTCTGGCAGATCGATGGTCAGGTGCTCAACAGGTTCACAATTGACGCCATCTACTTTTTTGATAATGACCTGAGGCTGACCAATCTGAAGTTCATATCCCTCTCTACGCATGGTTTCAATCAGGACAGAAAGATGCAATACACCACGTCCGAATACTGTGAATTTATCTGCACTATCCGTTTCCTCCACTTTGAGTGCGAGGTTTTTCTCCAATTCTCTTTCCAAACGTTCCTTTAAATGCCTTGAGGTTACAAACTTGCCATCTTTACCAAAAAACGGACTGTCGTTGATGGTGAAGAGCATGCTCATTGTTGGCTCGTCAATGGCTATAGTAGCAAGAGGTTCCGGCTGTTCTATATCTGCTACGGTATCCCCTATTTCAAAACCTTCCAGCCCTGAAATGGCACAAATATCGCCTGTAGGTACTGTTTCAATTTTCTGTTTCGAAAGTCCTTCAAAAACAAATAGTTCCTTTACTTTCGACTTTATAATACTCCCATCGGGCTTGATCAGGGTAATTTGCTGCCCGGCAATCAAAGTCCCGCGTTGTAATCTTCCAATAGCAATTCTGCCTGTGTAGGAGGAATAATCCAGGGAGGTAATAAGGAGCTGGGTATTCCCCTGGGCCGGTTTAAATCTCGGAATATGGGCGATAACCATTTCCAAAAGCGGTGCAATTGAATCGGTCCGATCTGTCCAGTCGTCACTCATCCAATTGAACTTGGCAGACCCGTAGACCACCGGGAAGTCCAATTGCCATTCTTCGGCACCCAATTCAAACATCAGGTCAAATACTTTCTCATGTACTTCTTCGGGCTTGCAGTTCTCCTTGTCAACTTTGTTGATCACAACACAAGGTTTTAAGCCTAAGGAAATGGCCTTTTGCAGCACAAATCGGGTTTGTGGCATGGGCCCTTCAAAGGCATCTACCAATAAGAGAACACCATCTGCCATGTTCAGTACACGCTCAACCTCGCCACCGAAATCGGCATGTCCTGGGGTATCGATTATGTTGATTTTAATATCCTTGTAAGTGACAGATACATTTTTAGATACGATGGTTATTCCACGTTCTCTTTCCAGGTCGTTATTGTCCAGTATAAGTTCGCCTGTCTTTTCGTTTGCACGAAACAATTGACAATAATGCATGATCTTATCAACCAGGGTAGTCTTACCGTGGTCTACATGGGCGATTATAGCAATATTGATCGTTTCCGGCATTTTTGTTTGTTTGAGCCCGCAAAGATAGCTCTATTTTTTACAGCAAAACTTTATGATAAGCTTTTATTGCCGAATAAGGGAGTAGACCAGTAAAACCAATATGTAGTTATAATTCTTTTATCTTTACCCCATCAATCTACAACCGAATGAAATTGGACCTTATTCCCCAAATTAAACACAGCAGTTCTGATAATTTTTTCCTTTTAGCAGGGCCTTGCGCGATTGAAGGTGAGGATATGGCGCTGCGGATAGCGGAAACTATTTGCAATATTACAGATACGCTTAAAATTCCCTATGTGTTCAAGGGGAGTTTTAAAAAGGCCAATAGAAGCAGGGTAGATTCGTTCACGGGGATCGGCGATGACAAGGCATTAAAAATATTGCGCAAAGTATCTGAAACATTTGAGGTACCAACTGTTACGGATATTCATGAAAACCAGGATGCGTTGAAAGCGGCGGAATATGTAGATATACTCCAGATACCGGCTTTCCTGGTAAGGCAAACCGATCTGGTTGTTTCTGCAGCCAAAACGGGAAGAACGGTTAATCTGAAAAAAGGGCAGTTCATGAGCCCGGAAAGTATGCAACATGCAGTAAAGAAAGTCACCGATTCGGGAAACGAACAGGTGATGATCACCGACCGTGGTACCATGTTCGGATACCAGGATATGGTGGTCGATTTTCGGGGCGTTCCTACAATGAAACAATTTGCACCCGTGGTACTCGATGTAACACACTCTCTTCAGCAACCCAACCAGGCCTCTGGTGTAACCGGAGGGCGACCTGCGCTGATCTCCACCATCGCACGGGCAGGGGTCGCAGCCGGTGTAGATGGAATCTTTATCGAAACGCATTTTGATCCTGTCAATGCCAAAAGTGACGGAGCTAACATGTTGCCGCTGGATCAATTAAAAAAACTCTTGAACGATCTAGTAAAAATCCGTCAAACGGTGAACGCTTTATAAATTGAATCATGGCTCAAGGCCAAAACTTCCTGTCTTTAACCCTATAGGCGTCTTGCAGTACTTCTTCCAGAATCTTTAAATCTATCTCCTTCAGGCTTCTATACCGAAGTGACCGCATCATTTTCCTGCCTGCCGTTTCCATCTTATCTAAGTGTACAGAGAGATGGGCCGCATTCCAAAACCCAAGATCTACATAATCCTTGGCCTGATTTAAATAGCAGAAAGGTCGCCCATTGAGATAATAAAAAGGTATTCGATATTTATATTTCAGGTCAACAGAAGGAACTGTATTTTCAATGCTGGTCTGTAAAAACAACAAAATACTTTTAAAGGGCTCAGCTTGTTTCAATATGTATTCTTCGGCAGGATTCATATCTTTAATACAAAGATCGCAATTTAGTATGTTAAGGCTGTCCGTTTTAATTTGGTTTTTTGCAGCTGTTACCGCTTATGGGAGTGGTTATAAGCAGCTAGACGAGCATGTGAGGAACTACCCGTATTTCACATCGCTGGACCATCTGAGTATCCGGATCATGAATGACTTTGAATCGGATGAGGAGCGCGTAAGAGCAGCCTTTATTTGGATAATATACAATATGGATTACGGCCGTTCATACGAAGTAATCTTCCAGGCCGATAAACACTTTCCGTTCTATTCCGAGATCGGTAGAAAATATCAGTTGCGACAACTCGAATTGGAGAAAATAGATCAATCATTCAGAGGTCGCCTGGGAGTCTGCCTGGACTATTCCCTTATCCTAAAGGAATTATGTTATCTGTTTAAGATCCCCTCGAAGGTAGTTATCGGGGTCACCAAGACCGATGTGCGCGACCTGAAAGGAGAGCCCTTGCTGAAAAACCACAGTTGGAATGCGGTCCTGATCGATGGAGATTGGCAACTCCTTGACCCCACCTGGGCTTCAGGTCAACTGGACCAGAATTTACTTCACCTATTTGGGAGCTATATCGAGCAATTTTTTTTCCCTGACCCGGCAGATTTCATCAAAAGTCATTTACCGGCCAACCCCGATTGGCAATTGCTTGAAAACCCTGTGGACCCCAGAAGTTTTGCCAGTGCGCCGAGTTTTTTTCCTGAGTATTTTATTAAAGAAGTGAAATTGTCGCCAGGAACGAAGGGCATAATAAGTCTGGCAGAGTACAATGAATACCTCATCATGTTCGACAAACTTCCTGCAACAGATCGGATTCATTACAGTATCGACGGGTCGATGAACCTGAAAAAAATGGAAATCAAAAAAGCAAAGGATCAGCCTTATTTGTCTATCATCAAACTTAAAAAACGATTAAAGAAAAAGTACCATTCCCTCACTGTATTTATGGATTACAGGCCGATAGTTAAATTCAGGATTGAAAACTAAATTCGACAATACTTATAAGGGAAGGCGTAAGGCAGAATTCATTATCCCGCTCTTAAGGCAGGGTATAATTCATTGATGAATTGCTGATTGATTTCCAGTTCGAATTCCGAAGCAATTCTCCTCTTGTATTTCAATGGGGTAGGGCGAACGATTGTGACATATATTTTTTCAACATCGACATCGAAGTGAAAACAGCTGAAATCGCCATTACAATCCTGCTCTAACCGAGCCATTAAAAAGTGAGTGATTTTAGGTCTGAGTTTATATTCCAGATCTATGCAGAACTTCTTGACTGTTTCGTCGATTTCGTTAACTGAATTCCAATTAAATTTCATGCTCAATCAATGGATTGCAGAATTGGAAGATACGAAATTCCATTAATAATCCATGCAATAGCAAGTTGTATGTGGTCATTAACAATTCTGTTTAAAAAAGTAGTGTAAACAGACTCTGCCAAACTGGTATAATTTGATGAAAAGGTTTAGATTTTTAATGTCGATGTTATGACCAGATTTTTCCGTATTAGCTTATATTTAAACGATGCTTATAAAATTAAAGACATTGAAAATTTATATCGCCGATTAACTGCACACAGATGAATAAATTACAAACAACAGGCAAACTTCTTTTAATTTGTCTGATTATTACCCTATCGATATCCGTACATTCCCAGGAAAAAGAACATCACCTAAGCCTGCACTATCCAGATATTCCTGGATATATAACCCTTAAAACGGATCTGCACCAGCATACAGTATTTTCAGACGGTTCAGTTTGGCCCGACATACGTGTTGCTGAAGCTATCCGAGAAAATCTCGATGTGATTTCTCTCACAGAACACCTGGAATATCAACCTCATCAGGAGGATATACCACATCCCGATAGGAATAGATCCTATGAAATTGCAATGGAAGTTGCCAGGGATCAGGATCTTCTTATCGTACACGGTTCTGAAATAACAAGAAATGCACCTATGGGGCATAGCAATGCAATTTTCATCAATGACGCTAACCCATTGCTGGTCAAAGATTCAGTTAGCCCTTTTACGGCGGCAAGGAAACAGGGAGCCTTTATTTTTTGGAATCACCCGGCCTGGTATGATCAAAGCCCAAAAGGAAATCCGATACTCAGTCAGTTTCAGAAAGATCGTATTAATAGTGACGAACTGCACGGCATTGAGGTGATCAATACCTTTGATTATGCAGAAGAATCACTTGCTTTGGCTCTTGAATATGAGCTGACCATCCTGGGAACCAGTGACATCCACGGCATTATCGACTGGGATTATACCGAAAAGGGAAAACACAGGCCAATCACTTTGGTATTTTCGAAAGAAAGATCGATTGAAAGCCTGAAAGAGGCCCTGTTTGAAGGTAGAACCGTTGCCGTATACAATACACTACTGGTGGGGAAACCCGAGTTCTTGCTGCCTCTAATTCGGTCCAGTATTAAGTTAAAGTCGGCCTCCTACATTCCTGAAACAGACATCCTCAAGTTAGAGCTGGAAAATATTTCCAGCAGTGATTTACTATTTGAAAATAAAATGGATTACACCTTTTACAGCAGTTCAGCTGTATTTGAGATCCATGCCCATTCGACCTATACATTAATGATAAAAACACTCGAAAGAAAACAGAATATTACATTGAAATTAGAGGCTTTGGGTGCTTATACCGCTCCGAAAGAACATCCAGAAATTAATTGGGAGATAGAAGTCAACTGAATGCCCGGGTACTTCGATCCCCGAATTGTCGCTGCTATTCCTTTCCATTTACGTAAGCTTGCAAGTAGGAGTATCGGGCGGTAAGCTTCCCGTTTTTTGTCATCCGCGCCCGTTCCAAAATTCCGTCTTTGTCCCCGTTAAAAAAAGCGGGGATCACATGTTTTACAAATGCCTCTCCAAAACCACTACTGGAATCTCTTGGTAATTCCGCAGGCAGGTTATCCACGGCCATAACACCTATGGCGCCTGGCTCGTTGAAATCTACCTCTGTCTCGGTTAAAGGGTCGTATCCGTATAAGGGGTCTTCAATACTGGTCGCTCGGATGGTGGAAGCCACGGGTCCGTCCACGTCACAGCTTATATCCGCAACCAGGCTTATTTTAAATTCCGGCTTTTTAGCGTCCTCCCTGGTAAATAAATAAGGTGCTCCCTGA
Organism: Flavobacteriaceae bacterium; assembly: GCA_051011235.1. Taxonomy (GTDB): domain Bacteria; phylum Bacteroidota; class Bacteroidia; order Flavobacteriales; family Flavobacteriaceae; genus JAHEJJ01. The sequence continues at coordinate 1,117 of JBPCUI010000281.1, read as the reverse complement.
CCGTAGAAATGTACGGCCATATAGAGGTCGGTCACCGCGGCAAAACGCATAAAGGTCGACTCGTATTCCTCTGCATTTTGAAAGAAGTCATTTTCATCCAGTGTTTTGCCGTCTTTACGCCGGTTATAATCGAGTACATCGATCTGGCAGTAGACCGCTTCATTGAATTTTTGATTTAAATAATCGTTCACGGCAACTTCTCTAAGTCCCATCCCGTCGAGCATTTCTTTAGCCCCGTTCCCTACTCGGCCCTTACCAGTAAGCAGTACTTTGACAGCAGGAAGATCAATTTTTCTGAGCTGGCTGATCAGGTCGGCCTGATCTTTGAGCTCTGTAGTTTTGGGCAGTTGGTATGTTCCGCTTTTAAGTCCGAATGCGCGAATACCATCATATGCACCTACTAGTCCGGCATATCGACCAAAAGCGACCAGGCGGATATCCTGGGAATTTGTGATAAGCTCGTGATCATAGAGTTCGATGTTCTTTTCCAGGACGGTCTGGAGAAGTTTGCGGTTATAGGGCTGTTTTTTGATAGTGTGCGAAAAGAAAAAATACTTCTTATTGGGTAATAGGGAATCTATGGGCACTTCTTTAACGCCGAGTAAAACATCACAGTTTTCGATATGCTCAGACACTTTTATAGCAGCATCTTTGTACTCCTGATCTTTAAAAACACGAATCTGTGAAGATTCCACAGTAATTTGGGCATTCTCAAAAGTATTCAGGACTGTTTGGCAGGCCTTTGGAGAAAGTACAACACGCCTGTCCGGTGGGATTTTGCGCTCCTGAATGATGGCGAAATGCATAGAATTTATTTGGTATAAAATTTGATCGAAAATACACGGAATTGGACTGATGGGCAAATCCTTCTTCACTAAAATTTCGAAGGATAAGACCATTTTTTGAGCTAACTTTGCAAGTTCAGATGAAATGTCACTTCGAGTGGCACAATAGATAGTGAAGTAGTAAAAGTCATCTCGAGCCCGCCTTGCTCTGCCAGAATGATTTTGTCGGGCTGGCGTCGGGCAGGTGATGCTAACCGCAGGGTTAGCATTGTATCGAAAATAAATTCTGGTCATCTCGAGTGATGCTCACCGCAGGGTTAGCATTGTATCGA
>JBPCUI010000280.1:0-2637 GCA_051011235.1 Flavobacteriaceae bacterium | reverse complement strand
TATGAAGGGGTGGCCTATAAACGCAACAAAGTACGTTTAGAATCCGGCAAGGAAAGCTGGGTTTACCTGGGCATTTGACAAGAAACAGGATTAATAATTCATGGGAGGTAATTACAGGAAAAAGTTGTCATCCAAAAGATCGGCCTATCGCGGTAATAATCCGGTAAGGCCTAAAAAATATCTTGGACAGCACTTTCTCAAAGACGAAAATATTGCCGCAAAAATTGCCGATACGCTTTCATGCAAAGGCTATGAACATGTTTTGGAAATAGGACCAGGCACTGGTGTGCTTACCAAATACCTGTTAACGAAGCCATTCCATCTTGTAGCCCTCGAGCTCGATAGGGATTCGATCCAATATTTGAAAACAGATTTTCTAAAGGAACAGCTGAAAACAGAAAGCGAACAAAAGACTTTCGAAATACACCAGGGGGATTTTTTAAAATACGACATATACTCGCTTTTCGGAGATTCTTCTTTTGCCGTCATCGGAAATTTTCCATACAATATTTCGAGCCAGATCCTCTTCAAAGTTATTGAGCTCAGAAATTATGTGCCGGAATTAGCCGGCATGTTCCAAAAGGAGGTGGCTGAGCGCATTTGTTCAGTGGAAGGCAACAAGATCTATGGTATATTATCGGTTCTTACCCAAGCCTTCTACGATGCCGAATTCCTTTTTACAGTACCCCCTTCCGTATTCAGTCCTCCACCTAAAGTGAATTCAGCTGTCATTCGTCTCAGGAGAAAAAGCAATAAGGGTCTTGACTGTGATGAAGCATTGTTTTTCAGGGTGGTTAAGACAGCCTTTAATCAGCGTAGAAAGACGATGAGAAATAGTCTAAAAGCATTTAACCTTTCCAATAATTTAAAAGAAGATGCTATCTTTGACCGGCGTCCGGAAGAATTGGCTGTGGCCGATTTTATTGCGCTTACAGAGAGAATAGAGCATGACACCGTTTAAGCTTACAGACGAGCTAATCACTCAGATTGAATCACTGATCGAAAATCATGAGAATACCAAACTGGTATCTCTTATGAAAGAGGTGCATTATGCCGATGTCGCGGAAATAGCCAACGAGTTAAGTACCGAACAGGCAACCTATTTGATCAAACTCCTCGACAGCGATAAAACCTCCGATGTCCTGACAGAACTGGATGACGATGTTAGAGAAGAGGTATTAAACAATCTTTCATCTAAAGAAATCGCCGGAGAACTGGAAGAATTGGATACGGATGATGCAGCCGATATCGTGGCCGAACTCCCCGATGAAATTGTCCAGGAAGTTATTTCGGAAATAGAGGACCGGGAGCATGCCAGGGATATTGTAGACCTGCTGCGATATGACGAAAATTCTGCGGGCGGCCTTATGGCGAAGGAGTTGGTTAAAGTAAACGAAAACTGGACAGTGCTGACATGTGTAAAAGAGATGCGTGCCCAGGCCGAAAACGTTACACGAGTTCATTCGATTTATGTAGTTGACGATAACGATATCCTCAAGGGGCGGCTTTCATTGAAAGATCTTTTAACTACCTCAACTACCACCCCTATCAAAGATGTCTTTCTTCACCGTGTCGATTCGGTAAACGTGAACGAAAAACCGGAAGAAGTGGCTAAAATCATGTCGAAGTACGACCTGGAAGCTATTCCGGTTGTTGATGAAATTGGCAGATTGGTTGGCCGTATCACCATTGACGATATTGTAGATGTGATCCGCGAAGAAGCAGAAAAAGATTACCAGCTGGCCGCTGGTATTTCCCAGGTTGTAGAGGCAGATGACAGTATATGGGAACTCACCCGTGCGCGTTTACCCTGGCTATTTCTGGGCCTGATAGGCGGTGTCGGTGCCGCTGCCATTATGGGCGGGTTTGAGGAAATGATAAGTCGGCATGCGATCCTGTTCTTCTTCACTCCACTTATAGCGGCCATGGCTGGGAATGTGGGGGTGCAATCGAGTGCCATCATCGTTCAGGGACTGGCCAATGACGATTTAAAAGGAAGTGTCGGCAACCGGCTTTTCAAGGAAATGATGTTAGCTACGCTCAACGGCTTGATCCTCGCGGTCGTCCTTCTGGTATTCACCTGGTTCTGGAAAGGAAGTTTGCCCACCGCTTTTGCCATATCCATTGCCCTGATTGTGGTAATCATTGTCGCTGGGATTGTAGGTACTTTTATTCCACTCTTTCTCCACAAACGAGGCATTGATCCGGCTATTGCCACTGGCCCGTTTATCACGACGAGCAATGATATTTTTGGCATCCTTATCTATTTCTGGATCGCAAAAATTATTCTGGGCATTTAAATAACACTCATCAATCTCCAGATCGATTTATTTTCTGGTCTGCTGATTGTCCTACCTAAATTGTCATTTTTTCGTACCTTGGGGAGAGCCATATATTAATATTGATCTTTTCCAAGTTCCGGCCTTCTTTGCCCGAATAGTCCCTCCTGGAAATAAAAACCTTGAAATCTAAACGACTTTGAGACCTATTCATGGAATCAGCATCTGAATTATATCAATCCGGGCTAAACCTTGAAAAGACCGATCCGCAGAAGGCAATCGAGTTTTTCGAAAAAGCCGTAAAAAAAGATCCCAATCTGGTTGAGGCTTATTATAGCTGGGGGGTGGTACTGTCTGA
>JBPCUI010000279.1:0-4773 GCA_051011235.1 Flavobacteriaceae bacterium | reverse complement strand
TCCCCAGAGCAGGGATATCTCTTCTTCCGAATATCCGCGTTTTACCAGCTCCAGCGTAACGTTGAGTGTTTCTGAGGCATCAGACCAGCCTTCAATCCCTCCGCCCCCGTCAAAATCCGAACTTATTCCAACATGTTCAATACCTATAAGCGAAACCATGTATTCAATATGATCTACAAAATCGGCAATATTAACATCGGGTGGGGCAGTGGCTAAATCTTCTACTTTAGAGTTGGATATGTGTACAATGCGGGGGTAATTCTCCAGGAAATTGGCCTGTTCCTGCTCACTTAATCCCGGAAATTCTTCCCAGCCATACCAACTAACCCCCAAAGAATCTGCAACAGTATTATAAATCTCTGTCATATAGCTCAAGCGGGCATCGCTCTTTTCTTTATCAATATAAGCCCCGAGAGCAACGGTCTGAACAACGCCGCCATTCTCCATGATTAGGTTTAGTGATTCGTCGTCCAGATTTCTGCTGTGATCACAAAGCGCCCGGGCCGAAGAATGCGATGCAATTACAGGTGCTTTGGAAAGGCTGAAAATCTGCTCAGCTGACTTCTTGGACAAATGTGAAATATCAATCATTATTCCAAGTCTATTCATTTCATTTACAGCAAGTTTACCTAAATCACTTAAACCATTATGTAACCATTCACCATCGGCCTCACCTGTGTGGGAATCACAAAACTGACTGTGACCGTTATGTGCCAGTGAAATATAGCGCGCTCCCATATTAAAGTAGTTTTCAAATTCCTGAATATCTTCTCCGATAGGATATGCATTTTCGACCCCTATCATTGCAACTTTTTTACCGGAAGAATGGATTCTACGGACATCATTTGAATTCAAAGCCAGTTCAATCCGGTCTGCTGCGATTTCCTCACACAAGCTGTGTATAGCATCGAACTTTGCCATGGCATTGGCCCTGGCTTTGTTATATCCTTGCTGTGTAAGTGAATCCTGACCTGTATAGACAATAAACCAGGCGACATCGAGCCCACCTTCTTCCATTTTCGGCAAATTAACCTGAGTTTCAAGCCGCTGGGTATAATTAATGGAGTCCGTAAAATTCTTTACATCAATGTCGTCATGGGTGTCTATTGTGATGACATTTTGGTGTATAGTTTCGGCCAGATTCAGAAACTCATTTTCGGGCTTTTGGTTCTTGTTCTTACAAGAATATATCGACAACAGACAGATAATTACGATGAATGGACGCATATCAGGAATTTTCTTACCTACAAATAAAGCAATTTGACAACAAAAAGCCCGACATAGAGAACATTTAATTGCTCAGACTTGAGGAAATAGGGAGATTAGACCTGAACGTAGATTGCTTACCACACAAAACAATTGTGAAGTTGTAAGAAATAAGAGACTATTCGCAAGAATCGAAAACCCAAATCTCAAAAGTATTGAAACCTAACAACCTACTTAGTCAACTGGCCGATCTGGAAGATGCCTTAAATAATTTTTCATTTGAGGAATTAACCACTGCGGATGCCAAAAGACTCAAAACTTCATTCGATTCTTTTAAGAATCAACTGGAGCGCAAGGTATTTGGACAAGAATCAGATCCAGATAATCTGCAGGATATTGTGACCAGCAAGGATTCCGAAACTGAAAGAGAATACAGGCAAGAGATGCTGATTGCCACTGTAAGCCACGAAATTAGAACTCCATTAAGTGGGATAATAGGATTTACTGACCTGCTTCGCGAAACTAATTTAAACAAGGACCAGAAAGAACAGGTTAATGCAATAAGCGCTGCATCGAACAACCTGATGGGCATTATCAATGAACTTCTTGAATACTCTAAAATTTTGGCAGGCCTGGAACAATTTGAGCGCATTGATTTCAGCTTCGCTGAAGTAGTTGGCAATGTGGTTAATTTATGCAAAACCCTGCTTCAGGGTAAAGAGATAAAATTTCAGGTAGATCTCGATCCACAAATTCCGGAATTTCTAAAGGGAGATCCATCAAAATTATCGCAAGTGTTGCTGAACTTACTCGGTAACTCAATCAAATTTGTAGAAAAAGGGAATATTTCAATGAATATCAGCCTGATCAAAGAACGAAACGATCAGGTTTGGCTGGAGTTTGTCGTCAGTGATACGGGAATAGGCATTTCTGAGGACGAATTAAAACATATTTTCGATTCGTTCAAACAGGCCAATCAACACACATTTTCCAAGTATGGCGGTACTGGTTTAGGCCTGAATATCGTCAAACAAATTGTGGAAAAACTAAAAGGTGAGTTGGAAGTAAGTAGCCGACTTGGCATTGGTACAACTTTCAGGTTTACTCTCGCCTATGGAAAGGGAGATCCGTTGAAATTTGCCACTACCACTGATAAAAACATTTCTCCCCGGGAAGTTGAAGGGATGCATGTGCTGGTATTTGAGGACAATCTGTTGAACCAGCGACTTATCGAACAGCGTTTAAAAGCCTGGGGGGTGCATGCCTATATCACAGAAGACGCTTATTACGGACTGGACCTTTTGGAAAAATCGAATATTGATATGGTGCTCATGGACCTTCGAATGCCGGTTATGAACGGATTCGAAGTAACCAGGCGAATCAGGAACAGCAAGCTAGATCGATTGCAGAATATACCTATAATCGCACTTACCGCAGATTTTACTGTTGAAGACCAACACGAATGTGATAACAACGGTATTAACGACTACATAATAAAACCTTATAGCCCTGAAGTATTGCTTGCAAAAATGATCCGCAACAAAAAGGGAGCCACTTCAAGCCATAACAAACAGCAAGACAGTGCAATTATTCAACCGGTTGCAGATCGCGATGTGACTGATGTAGATCTTAAACAAGCGCTTGAAGACTGCATGGGAGATATGGGAGTACTACGCGAGTTGGTCCTTCTTTACAAACAGAACGCCATGGAGTTTATAGGCAAAGTAAAAGTATATATGGATCAGGAAGATTTTGGCAAAATCAGAGACTCTGCCCATAAAATCAAATGCGGTTTGGCCATGATGAAAACCCATAGCTTGTACTTGATAGTAGAGCAGATACACAACAATTGCCGAACAACAAGAGATTTAGAGCATCTCCGCCATCTGTATAATTGTTTTTTACAAAAATATCAAGATGTCGAGAAGGCCATAGATAACGAATTGGAGGATCTGGAAATAAAGGGATTTTAGTACAATGACGGATAAAAAACTAATGTTAGCCGAAGATGATGAGCTGCTGGCATCTCTACTCAATTATCGCCTGGAAAAAGCAGGCTACGAAGTGATATTGGTATATGACGGCAAGCAAATGAAGGAGGAATTGACGCGGGGTATCCCTGATATAATCGTCAGTGATATTATGATGCCCTACTTCTCCGGCATTGAGCTTATCGATTATGTGAGAAACACGCTCAATTCCAATGTACCTATCATTATAATTTCCTCCGCCGGGAATGAAGAGAATGTATTGAGTGCCTTTGAGCTGGGGGCAAACGATTTTATTGCCAAACCGGTAAGTCCGTCAGAGCTTCTGGTGAGAGTAAGCAGAGAGTTACAAAAAACGTAATTATTGATTGAATCACTTTACATATTTAACTGGCCACTTTTAAGCCTGCCTGAGATCCATACGGATCTTTTGTGGTATTTAACATTTGCGTTTTGTGGCCTGGGTATTGTGTATCTCGTATTTGTATTCTTCTTTCGAAACCGGCTCTCAAGGAAGGCCAGTCTCGTTGTTGCAAAGAAGAAAGAACTAACCCCGATGATAAGCCAATTCCTGTTCTTCGAAGAATCGGCATCAATCGACGAAAGAAAAAACTACCTCAGCGGTAAGGTGGAAATGCGTGAACTAATTAAGTCAGAATTCAATCGCTCTGTCTTATCTGAAATATTGATGGACCTCCAAAAAGATGTTTCGGGAGAAGCCCGGCAGAACCTCTATGAACTTTACAAAAATCTTGGACTACACCACGATGCTTATGCCAAATTAAAGAGCAGGCGATGGGAGATTATTTCCCAGGGTATCCTGGAACTTACACAAATGAGGGTAGAAGACTCTTATATGTTCATAAGGCGTTTTATCAATCACAGGAAAGGTGTAATAAGGAAACAAGCCCAATTGGCTACGGTTACTTTAGAACATGAAGGGATTTCATATTTCCTGGATACCTGCAGGCGGGGTATTTCGGAATGGCAACAGCTAAAGCTACTCGATGTATTGCGCCATAAAGAGGCTTTTAACCCTCCTCGTTTTAAAATTTGGCTCACCTCTAAAAATAAGGATGTTGTATTGTTTTCACTACGCCTCATTCGGTATTACAAACAGAACGATGCAAACCAGGCGATCATTCAATTGATCAAACACCGAAACAGCCAAATCAAAACGGAAGCAGTACAATGCCTTAAGGAATTTGGAGTAACCGAAGCTCTGGACACCTTAAAGTTATCTTTTCGAAAGTGTAATAATGATGTTAAGATAGCGGTCCTGGATGCCATTGCCGACCTGGGATCGGAAGAGGATATCAAATTCCTTAAAAAGGTGGAACACTCGGATGATAATTTCATGGTTAGGAGCAAAGCCTTGACAGCCATAAATACAATAGATCCGGATTCCATCATGCCTAAAGAAGACATTCGGGAACCCAATGCTGCAGATCTGCGTTTTGCCGAATCCAGTGAACCCTCTGAAATTAGTGAAGCGCCTAATGAAAATCCAACAGAAGAAATCAATGAAGAAATGACAAATCAACAAGACGAAATGAACATTGGCGACCATGAAGAAGAA
>JBPCUI010000278.1:0-4970 GCA_051011235.1 Flavobacteriaceae bacterium | reverse complement strand
CTGTTTCCATCTTCAGGGAAATACTCATAACCAGATCTGGCCCTATTCACGGTATGATCCGGTATATTATACCACCACTTGATTGAAAAGGAGATTTGAGCACCGCTTTTAAGGGTTTTTGGAAGATCGATCCTCATCATTGTCTGATTGATCGTATATGGAAGTGATTTGCCCATTTCATCTTTTACAAATTCTATTTTAAAACCACCGTCAAATGGTTGACCCATAAATTCTCCTGCGAACTGACCTGTCTGATATGCCAAAGAAACACCGCTTCCATTACGCAAAGGAGACTTTGAATCTTTTGATCTCATATTCTGATCGAGTTGAATCCAAAGGTATTCCAGATTGTCAGGGGAATTGTTGTGGTAAGTAATGGTTTCCTCACCGTAAATACGGGCATTCTTATCGTCCAATTCAATATCCATTTGATAATCTGCCTGTTGCTGGTAGTAATGCGGGCCTGGTGCTCCTGATGCCGATCTGTATGTATTCGGGGTTGCGAATTCCTGATACATCTGCCGGAATTTGCTTTGATTGGTATGCCCCGCTGTACTTTCAGGTTTTGCTTCCTCCTGGGCGATAAGTGCAGTGGTAACACCTATTAGCAAATAGGTGAAGAAATACTTTAATCTAAACATTATTAAAATTTTTGGTGCCCGAAAATAGGTCTTTTAAGTAATACTTGTAGGTACCTGCTCACAAGTTTAACATACCTTTATTATTTTCCCTCATCAGGATAAAACTCTTCTTTTTAGATCCAATTTTGAGGTGCACAACGTTCTGCTGTTCTTCAAAAAGCTCAGTGAGAACATCGTTTTTAATTTCGATAGATTTTATATCTGCAAGATTTATGTCGGGGATCTCCATGTAGCAGACCACAAGATCATCGCGGTACTCTTTGCCCAAATAAGTAAAAGCCCTTTTTTTTCCGTTAATCTTTACTACAAATTTTGAGCCAAGGTATTTGCCAATCAATTCATCCGTACGGCTATCCTCTTTAGAGGTTGCCAGTTGGGTCTTTACATCATAACGCTGGTGAATTACGGCTTCCAGATCGTCTATAAAGATCCGGCTGGTAATCTGAAACGACTTTTCTTCTTCGTCGTACTGCATCTCGGTAACACTTACGTAGAACTTGTGAACCGTAGCTGCAAATATGATAGGAAGCAGCAGTAACAACAGGAATTTTTTAATCGATTTTGTCATTATTTAACGAGAGTACAATAATTTCCTGAAACAGGCAGCGGTGTTAATTGAGAAATCCTATGTCCATTTTTAATGCACAATTTTTATGCCATTCAAATCAATCGAGCTCGTTATTCTCTCTGTAGACAGCGCTTCTCTGTTTCAGATATTCCCAGATTTTCAATCGGTCATGCGTGTCCACTACGGCACTAAAGCCGAGGTCGATCTCACAATAATACATAAAATCGTCAATCTTGGCCGTCGGGATTTTCAATTCCTGAACAAAAAGTGAATCAGCATAAAAGGCCCTGACACGGTCAGTTCGAGCGTATTTATTCTCTGTTGCAAGCACTTTTTTTAAGTATTTCGTCCGTCCCGTAATCGCATTGATAATGGGGTTTAGTGGTATGCCGCTACCTCCTGTCGTCGCCTCGTGAAGTTTCCTTTCTGCCTGCGTTATCGGTTTTACATAAGCATTGGGTAATCCCACAGTTGATGCGGCCACTACGCGACCCGTGTTCATCTGACCCATATCCCTGCTGAGGTCGCCGGATAAATCATACGGCCTGAGAATAACTTCATCCAATTCATTTACGAATTCTTCTAGAGGCACCTGAATACTAAGGCTTTGGAGAATATTGGAAGTTATGATGAGGGTTTTTCTTTTGAACTGAACAGCAGAAAATATAAGTGTGTCATTCAGATTAACCTGAATAGAGAAATATCCATTTTCGTCCGAAATAGTAGCCCTATTGGCCGACGTATTCATGACATGTACATCAGGTATGCCCCTATCCGCATTTAATACTCTGCCATTTAAACTTTTACTAAATGAAGTTTGGGCGCTGGAAGAGGCGCATATGAATAGAGTAAAGAGCAATAGAAAACTATTCTTCGGCATTCATTTGCTTTAAATAAACCTCGCTCTGATTGACGAGAAAGTCTATCAGCTGAAATTCATTATCTCGCTTTATCAAGGATTGAGAAGGCATCTGTGTATCGCAAAAGATCAGGAAATCATCTATTTTATCGGCTGGTATTTTCAGGTCGGCAACAAAAAATTCGTCATCGTAAACCTGTCTGAGCACTTCACTTAGTTTTAATGGGTCCCTGTCCGAATCATTCTTTTCCCTGGACAGGAATAATGCCTTAAAGATATTTACAAAATTCACCCCATCCTGCAGGCCGGTAAGTTTCGGATCGGCAGCAATATTGACTACCTCTGCAGATGCGTCTGTCTCGTAGTCGAACTCCTTGAAATCCTCATTCTGAAGCTCGAGGAATTTCTTTTGGTTTTCCGGGCTGATAACCACCTCATCCAATTCCGTAACCTTTTCGTTTACTTCGACAACCAATCTGTTCCGGTCCAATATTTCCTGCGTGATCTTAACGATCTCAATTTGGTAGTTAATGGAGGTGAAGACCAATTCATCATCGCGTTTTACCCGTATTGCAAATTCTCCGTTATCATTGGTAATTGTAGCTCTTTCCGAGGTACTGTTAATCACATTTTCATTGGGAACATTGCTGTTTCGGTAAAGCACTTTTCCTCTCAAAATCTTGCGTTCGTCTTCCTGGGTAAAACTCAGTGATGTGAACAAAACACAACACAGTATAAGAACAATCCTCTTCATATAAATCAAATGATAGATAATGGTTATGCTGTATAAAGAAATACTTTCTCGGTCTGATAAAAAAATTTCAGCCCATTAAACTTATGTTAATATGCCTTAACATTTTGGGCAAATTATTGCCAATACTCGGGCAAAATCAGGATTTAGTTAATTTTTTGACCGGTTTAGGTAATTATACGGCCTGTTCACCTTGAAATCTTGTATTTAAGGGTATAAAGTTAGCTGAATGTCGATATAGTATTATTTTTGTTAGTCCGGATAACCCGGCGAGAAGCATCCTCCATTAGGAGTTATGATTGTAGGTACATTTTTAAATCAGGACTTTGTAATGGCGGGTAGATTGCGCCCTTTGGTGAGTAAATTTTTTACAAATCTGAAAATGAAACTCCTATTAACAGTTATTGGCCTCTGTGTTTGTAGCACAATGTACGGTCAGATCAAAATTGGTGACAATCCTCAAAATATCGATGCCGGTTCTGTTTTGGAATTGGAGAGTACTAACCGCGCACTGGTGATTTCCAGGATGAATGATGCGCAGATGAATGCCCTGACCCCGCTACAAGGTGCACTTATATATAACACAGATACCGGATGTGTTCATTTTTTTGACGGTTCGATCTGGCTCAACCTCTGCGAGACATTAGGGCTCACATTTACGGCAGACCCGATTGTAAATCCCACCAGTACGATTGTCATTACCCAAACAGACGATAATTTTAACTTTGAAGTTGGTGAAATAAGAGGGGATAATATCGTGGATTTTAGTATTAGTGCGATCGATATCCAAAACAATTCGCTCACCGCAGACAAGCTCGCACCAGATTCAGTAGGAAACGAAGAGCTACGCGACAATTCCGTTACAGATGCCGAGATAGATTACAACCAGGTAACCATTTCCGATTTTACCAATGATTTAGGTTACATCACATCCGCCAATATCGTGAGTGCCGATGCAGGTAATACAGTGATTGCGGGAAGCGATAATGGAGCCTATTACGACGATTCCCCTTTACAGGCCGCAATAGCAAATAACGCAAATGATATCAGTACTGTTGACTTGACCGATAATGGAGACGGTACCTATAATTTTACCGATGCGGCTGGCAATGTAACGATCATAAGTGATACTTCTGTATCAACTTTAGCGGACAACGGAGATGGCACCTATACATATACAGATGAAACCGGAACGACTTATACGATCGATTCCAATGCAATTGCTATCCCTTACGACAATACTACATCCGGACTAACAGCCACCAATGTACAGGACGCTATTGACGAGATCGACGCTGCAGCCGGTACCGTATCTCTTGTGGATAATTTGGATGGCACCTATAATTTCACCGATGCCGGAGGGAATATCACCACCATTAGTGATACCTCGATATCCACTTTGGCAGACAATGGAGATGGCACATATACATATACAGATGAGACAGGTGCTATTCAACTAATAGACATCAACGAAACACAAGACCTAGCTCAGGTTCTGGCACTGGGCACGGATGCGAATGCAAACCTTATCAATAATTTGTTAGACCCTCAGTTACCGCAGGATGCCGCGACCAAATTCTATGTAGACCAGGAGATCGCCAATGTGGTAGGAAGTGGCAGTGGGGATCCTAATGATGAACTACAAGATTTGGAATTAACGGGTACCACACTGACACTCACTAATGATCCAACACCTGTTCCAATTGACCTTGATGCGACCTTTGCAACAGATGTAGAATTGGCTGCTCTGCCGATAGATGACGCAGATGCCGACCCAACCAATGAATTCAATACGGGGATCAGTTTTGATGGAGCAAACCTCACAGTCACCGACCTGGGTGGGAATCAGACTGTAGATATTAGCGGGGTGGGTACCGATGATCAAACCATCTCCACTTCCGGTGCTGCCGGGAATATCAGTATCGAGGATGGAAATACAATCAATATTAATGTAGACGATGCTGATGCCGATCCGACCAACGAATTCAATACAGGGATCAGTTTCGACGGAGCTAACCTTACAGTAACCGATCCGGGTGGGAATCAAACGGTGGATCTCAGCGGTGTGAGTACCGACGATCAGACCATCTCAACCAGTGGTGCCGCCGGGAATATCAGTATCGAGGATGGTAATACAATCAATATTAATGT
>JBPCUI010000277.1:0-3529 GCA_051011235.1 Flavobacteriaceae bacterium | reverse complement strand
ATGAAGGTTATGTGGACTACGATCCGCAAGACAATAACCAATTTGCACTTGGAATCGGTGGGCGCTATAAGGTTAGCAAAAGATGGAGTATAAATGTGGATTACGGATGGCATTTAAACAGGGCAAGTGGTTCACCTTTCGTAAACCCTCTTTCCATTGGGGTTGATATCGAAACCGGCGGACATGTATTTCAGCTCCACTTTACAAATGCTCAGCCCACTTTTGAAAGCGGTTTCCTGGGAAATGCCGTCGGCGACTGGAGCGAAGGGGATATCTATTTCGGATTTAATATAAGTAGGGTTTTTAATTTTTGAATAATAGTGGAACGAGTCTATTCCCATTCGGTATGGAAGCTCCCGTCTTTATCGAGGCGTTCGTATGTATGTGAACCGAAATAATCTCGCTGCGCTTGTATAAGGTTTAATGGTAGTCTTCCCGAAGAATACGCATCGAAATAAGTAATACTGCTCGCAAGCCCGGGGATTGGTATCCCATTCTGAACACTATAAGCGACCAATTCACGAGCCGATTTGACGGTTGAATTGATCTTGGATACAAAGGCAGGTGCCAGCAGCAGATTCGCCAGGCCTTCCTCAGAATTGTACGCCTCGGCAATGTCTTCCAGGAGCGCAGCCCTGATAATACAACCGGCACGCCAAATCTTTGCTATGGTAGCCAAATTCAGCTTGTACCCATATTCTCCCGATGCTTCTTTAAGCTGGTGCATTCCCTGTGCATAGGTCACTATAAAAGCAAAATAAAGTGCCTCTTCTGCCAATTTGCTCAGTTTTTCCCTGTCCATTTTAGCCGGCCTGGTTTTGGGATAGTAATTTTCAGCCGACATACGTTCTTCTTTCAAAGCGGATATTTCACGCATACTGACGGAAATATCTATCGTTGGCACCGGTACGCCCAAATCCATTGCATTTTGGGAAGTCCATTTGCCGGTCCCTTTTTGTTTAGCTCTGTCGAGAATCAGATCAATTAATCGATCTTTATCTCCAGCTTCTATTTTCAGGAAAATCTCGGATGATATTTCTACCAGAAATGATTGTAGCCTGCCCTGATTCCAGGAAGAATACAAGGAATGCAATTCATCGTTATTGAAGTCGCCTGCCTTCTTGAGTAAGTCGTAGATTTCTGAAGTAAGCTGCATTAGTCCATATTCAATGCCGTTGTGAACCATTTTCACGTAATTACCGGCCGATTTCGGCCCTAGATAAGCCACACAGGGTTCTCCCTCGAATTTGGCTGCCACGGCCTCGAACACAGCCTGTACTTCCTTATATGCCTGCTCTGAACCTCCCGGCATTATACTGGGACCAATACGAGCTCCTTTAGCACCACCAGATACACCGGCACCAAAAAAGTGAATTCCTTTCGAACCTAGATATGCTTCCCTGCGGTCTGTATCGGTAAAATAAGAATTGCCACCATCAATTATTATGTCGTCTTTATCGAGATATGGCAAGACGTTTTCAATTACAGCATCCACTATTTTCCCTGCAGGGACCAACAGCATGATTTTTCTGGGGCGTACCAGCGCATTTATAAATTCAGTGAGCTCCGTTGTTGCATTGACCTTTGATGTATTACCACCTTCCTGAATAAGCGCTTCAACCTGACCAGAATCAAGATCATATCCGTAGGCTGAATATCCGTGGTCTGCAACATTTAATATAAAGTTGCGACCCATGACACCGAGGCCAACCAGACCGAAATCGTATGTAGAATCCTTCATAGTTAGGTATTAGCTTACCCTATAAACAATGGTTTTTCCAGTCTTTCGAAGAATAATTAAAATTAGTTCTATATTCGTCCAGAGGGATTAATTCAAATGTAAGCGAAAATTTTGGAACACCTTTGAGCTGCATTTTTCTCATGAAATTTAAGGCATACTTACTACGGTTTCAAAACTTACGTCATGAAGAAAACAGAGAATCAAATGCTTATAATTTTTGGTGCTTCGGGCGACTTAACAGCGAGGAAGCTTATCCCTGCCCTGTACGATCTCTTCCGCGGAGATTATCTGCCTGAAAATTTCGCAATCCTGGGAACCAGCAGGAGCCCGCTTAGTGATGAGGAGTTTCGGGCAAAAGTGGTGACTGGGAGTCCTTATTTAAAAAAATACAAAGAAAGGGAGGGAAAGGAGAGTCTGGAGCATTTTTCCAGCTTGATTTATTATCAGGACATTGGCGGAGATTACAATTCGGAATACACGGTACTGAAAGAACGCATTACGAGTTTGAACAAAAAGCTTGGCACCGATGATAATTTTATTTTCTACCTGTCAACACCACCTGATATTTATGAACTGGTAGCAAAAAATTTGTCCGATCAATCACTTGCCAACGAAAAAGATGGATGCAAACGCCTGATTGTAGAAAAGCCATTCGGGTACAATTTAAAAACAGCAAGGGAGCTCAATAATGGACTACAGAAGTATTTTAGTGAATCTCAAATTTTTAGAATAGATCATTATCTGGGCAAAGAAACGGTGCAAAATCTGCTGGTTACTCGGTTTGCCAACAGTATTTTTGAGCCGTTGTGGAACAGAAATTACATACATCATATAGAAATTACCAATGCCGAAAGTGTTGGGGTGGAGAAGCGGGGAGGCTACTACGACAAATCAGGTGCTCTGCGCGATATGTTCCAAAATCATTTGTTGCAAATTGTTTCACTGGTTGTCATGGAACCACCTATCAGTGATCAGCCGGAAGAGATACGGAATGAGAAAGTAAAAGCATTGAAGTCTTTGCGTATCATGCGCGATGATGCAACCTTGTTTAAGAATACAATCAAAGCCCAGTATATCGCTTCGGAAATTAATGGTGAGAAAATCAAGGGCTATCGGGAAGAGGATGGGGTAGACCCGGAATCTACAACAGAGACATACGCGGCCATCAAGTTTTACGTAGACAACTGGCGTTGGAAGGACGTGCCATTTTACGTTCGTACAGCAAAGCGAATGCCCACCAAGGTGACCGAAATTGTGATCCACTTCAAAGGCACGCATCATCATATTTTTACGAATGCGGGCTTAAATGAAAAAGACAACAAACTAATAATCAGAGTCCAGCCCGACGAAGGGATACTATTAAAATTTGGAGTTAAGGTGCCCGGCCAGGGATTCAAGGTTGAACGCGCCAATCTGGATTTTTACTATTCGAACCTGATTGAGACTAAAGTGATGACAGCATACGAAAGATTATTGCTCGACGCCATGCAGGGCGATGCAACCCTTTACGCACGGGCAGACGAAGTAGAGGCCGCCTGGGAATTTGTTGATCCAATACTCAATTATTGGGAAAATGGAAAAGAAGTCAGTACTTATGGATATTCGGCAGGCGTGTGGGGACCTCTGAATTCCGGCGATCTTTTCGAAGGGGCTTATTCCTGGCGAAACCCGGGTGAACTCTTAGCAGACGATCCTGGTTTCTGTATTATCTCTTGATTCATTTGTGTATGGAAGTAAAGATCTGTAATTCAAAACAGGAAGTGGCCGGAAGATTTTCAAATTACTTCT
>JBPCUI010000276.1:0-7722 GCA_051011235.1 Flavobacteriaceae bacterium | reverse complement strand
GTCTATTGCCTTATCGTCACTATAGCCATCTCGATAATACAGATGCAATTTCTTCTTGAATTGTACTATTTTGTTATGAGTGGGTAAAGATTAAAATACTCGGATAGGGCGTTCCATTGCACATCATTTTTATTTTGATTGATATTCGTTTTCTTCAAAGCACCTTTCTGAGTTCCTGCAATTGGAATGGGTTCTTTGGGAATAACATCGGCTTGTACGCTCAATGTCCCATTCAGAAGTGCCATAGCCTTAAACCAAAAATCATCACTTTGGGGTGCTAGACGTAAGAACAAACCTGAATCCAAAACTTGCTTATTCAAACTATTTGGTGGATACAGAATTCCCCATGCACCTATAGGTATAATGGCCTTCTGATTAATGTCTTCCTGATCGGGAAATTTCCACAACTTGTATGGTGCAGGCTTTTCCGGACTGTCATAGTTGATATAAATTGTTCTATTTCCAATAATACAATTAGGAGAGGACTTGTGATTTTTGTAAAGTAAATAAAGCCAGTTGTTTCTGTACATCAAATCATCATCACAGGTGATTATCACATCGTCAGGATATTTATCTAAACTGTGAATTAGTTTTCTGTGCGAACAATTGAGATCGGAATAACAAATCTCGAACAGTTCACATTGAAGGTTCAAAATTTTACGGGGAACCTGAGATTTTATTTCGTTATTGAGCCAGAGGACTATTTTCTTCGGGTGATGGGTCTGGGTGAAGAGACTCCGAATTACCAGGTGCAATGTCCTAAATCTCGATGGGATCGATGTCAGGGAGATTATTACCGGGAGTTCTTCCCGCTTCATTCTGATTAATTTCGACCTTGGGATCGAAGCCAGTCGGATGCTCTGATAAATAGATAGCGGAAGCTCTTTTATGACTTTCATCAACCGAGTTTGTCGGAAAAACTTCTCAGAAATCTTCTTGAAAATTGATAATATCCTCTGAGAATACCCGAAAATTTAGCAACACAAATATAGTTCATAAGACTTTTATATTTTTGTAGGATTCACAGGACCGAGCATGAACAAACCAAAAATATCAGTTGTTGTCAGCACGTATAACTCAGAAGATTGGCTTCAGAAGGTTCTGTGGGGTTTTAATGTCCAGACATTCAAAGACTTCGAGCTGATTGTAGCTGATGATGGATCCGGGCCGAAAACCAAGGAATTGGTTGAAATGATGCGCAATGAAGTCTTCTACAACATTATTCACTCCTGGCAGGAGGACGAAGGCTTTCAAAAATCAAGGATTTTAAACAAGGCTATTCTCTCGTGTAACGGTGATTATATTATTATGACCGATGGGGATTGTATACCTCGAGAGGATTTTGTTGAAGTACATTATATCAATAAAGAAAAAGGCTATTTCATTTCAGGCGGGTATTACATGCTTCCCATGAATATATCTAAAATGATCTCCAGGGACGACATCGTTCAGCAAAATTGTTTCAACATTCATTGGCTGAAGGACAAAGGGATCCCTAAGACATTTAAAAATAATAAACTTACTTCCAGTGGAATTATTTCCAAATTCTTCAACACGGTTACTCCTACCAACGCCAGCTGGAATGGTCATAATTCATCGGGATGGAAAAAGGACATTCTCAACGTAAACGGATTTGATGAAAGGATGCAATACGGAGGGCAAGATCGCGAACTGGGCGAACGCTTATTCAATTTCGGGATAAAATCCAAACAGCTCAGGTACAGCGCAGTTTGTGTGCACCTGGATCATAAAAGAGGGTATAAAACTCCCGAATCTATTCAGAAAAATATGTCTATTAGAAAAGAAACGCGCAAGGAAAAAATGGTGTGGACCTTTTACGGCATCACAAGGTAGTAGGCGATTTCATTCTTGGCTTCAAGTTGTTTCAACTCTTTATACCGCTCAAAGACACCAAGGGCATTGAGATAACAAATGATCCTGCCTTTTTTACCATCCAGAAAGCCCAATCGTAGTATGTAGTGGTTAAAAAACTTCCAAAACGGTTTAAGTATGTAGAAGAAGTAATTAAAGGTATTTTCCTTATAAAAATCCTCTTTGGCCTTAAGCTGACCGTATTTTAGCATCTTTCCTTTGTAATCCTCATAATTCTTGTAACAGTAGTGGATGAGTTTTTCTTTGAGAATTCCGGAAGAACCATTTACCTCCAGCGTTTCGTGAACAATTTTCTTGTCTGAAAACTTTGCCTTGCTTTTTCTAAAAAGGCGGTAATTCTTATCGGTTTGCCAACCACTGAAATTCAAAGGTTGGTCACCAAACATGAATTGGCGGTAAAACCAATAGGCAACATGAGGTTCGTTACTATTGACGGTTTCTGTAATCTCTTTTCTCAATTCTTCCGGTACAACTTCATCGGCGTCCAGAAAAAGGATCCAATCATTGGATGCCTGTTGCAAAGCATATGATTTTTGAAATGTGAAATTTTCAAATGGATGTTGAAGAACTTTGACATTCGGAATCGATTGCAGGTATTCGTATGTTCCGTCCGTGCTGTATGAATCCACAACAATAATTTCATCGGCGAATTCAACGGACTTAAGACAGTTTTCGATATATCCTATCTCATTATACGTAATTATAAGTGCTGTGATTTTATTTTCGGTATTATTCATTTTTACTCACAGTTTTGGCGTGGTTGGTCTTTGGGGTTTAAAATAATAACAATAAAAAAAATAATAAATTGTATTGTATAGTAAATTTCCTACCAAATCAAACAGCTATATCATAAGTTCTCAATGCGTCATTCAAGGAAGTTTTTTTATCTGTACTCTCTTTTCTCTGACCGATAATAAGAGCACAGGGAACCTGATATTTACCCGCGGGGAATTCCTTGGTGTAACTACCTGGTATAACAACTGAACGGGCCGGAACCCTACTTTTTAGTTCAAGTGGACTATTGCCTGTAACATCAATAATCTTGGTCGATGCCGTAAGTACAACATTGGCACCGAGTACCGCTTCTTGCTCAACGCGAACGCCTTCTACCACAATACATCGGCTCCCTACAAAAGCATTGTCTTCAATTATTACAGGAGCAGCCTGCAGGGGTTCCAGCACTCCTCCGATCCCGACACCACCACTTAAGTGTACATTCTTGCCAATCTGGGCACAACTACCTACCGTTGCCCAGGTATCAACCATTGTTCCTTCATCTACATATGCACCAATATTCACATAACTGGGCATCAGTATTGTTCCCGGAGAAATATAAGAACCATGTCTGGCTACAGCGTGTGGTACAACCCTGATGCCTTTGGCTTCATATCCTTTTTTTAGCGGGATTTTGTCGTGATATTCAAAGATTCCCACCTCCATGGTCTTCATTTTTTGAATCGGGAAATAAAGAACAACTGCTTTTTTAACCCATTCGTTAATCTGCCAGCCTTCATCAATTGGTTCTGCACAGCGAAGTTTACCTAAATCAATAAGGTCGATTACCTTACGAATAGAATTTTGCACTTCAGCTTCCTTTAATAATTCTCTTTGGATCCAGGCCTTATCAATGATTTCTTTAAGTTCTGTCATAGCAGCTTGAAAATTTTGGCAAAGATACGCCCTTAGACCTAATAATAGATCTAAAAGTTATATCGATAACAAATTATGGGTTATTTTTGCAAATAAAATTTTGGGTAGAATTATCGCATTGGATTACGGGAAGGCCCGAACTGGGATTGCAGTGACAGATGACCTTCATCTTATTGCCTCCGGATTACGTACGGTAGAGACCCAAAATCTCATGGATTTTCTGATTGATTATGGCCAGAATGAGAAGCTCGACTTATTTGTTATAGGCCAACCTAAACAAATGAATAATTTGCCTTCAGAATCCGAAAACATAATTAAACCGTTTATCGTACGGCTGAGTGAAAAATTTCCAGATATACCAATAGAGCGGCAAGACGAAAGATTCACGTCTAAAATGGCAACGCGGAGCCTGGTGGAAAGCGGGATAAAGAAAAAACGACGACAGGATAAGTCGCTGATCGATGAGGTAAGTGCCGTGTTGATCCTGCAGGCCTATCTAAGTAAACTTAAAAAGTAATGACCTTACCAATAGTAGCATATGGTGATCCTGTATTGAGAAAGACGGCTAAGGCCATCGATCGGGAATACCCTGAACTGCAACAGTTAATTACAAACATGTGGGAGACCATGTACAAGGCCAGTGGTGTTGGTCTGGCAGCTCCCCAAATTGGTCTTCCTATTCGAATATTTGTAATAGATACATCGCCATTTGCGGAAGACGAGGATTTTACAGAGGAAGAACAGGCACAGCTCAAAGACTTTAAGCGGGTCTTTATAAATGCGCAGATGGTCGAAGAAGATGGCCAGAACTGGTCGTTTAATGAAGGTTGCCTCAGCATTCCGGATATTCGCGAGGACGTAAGCCGAAAAGACACGATCACAATTAGCTATGCAGATGAAGATTTCAGGGAATACAAACATACTTTCAGCGGCCTGCTTGCACGCGTGATACAACATGAGTACGATCACATCGAAGGAATTCTCTTTACTGATAAACTGTCTTCTTTAAAAAGACGACTTTTAAAAGGCAAACTCAACAATATTTCTAAGGGCAATATTGAAGTAGACTATAAAATGCGGTTCCCGGCTGTTAAAAAAGGCAGATAGCATATTGGATTTAAACAAAATTTTAATCTTTGCGCCAAATTAATTCTCTCATATGAGTTTGGACAAAATTCTTTCGATAGGTGGAAAACCTGGTTTATTCAAAATGCTGACCCAAACTCGTACGGGATTTGTTGCGGAATCACTATTGGACAAGAAAAGGATCAGTGTTGGCCTGAACAGCAATGTGAGCATATTGTCTGAGATTGCCATTTATACTCTCGAGGAAGAACTCCCACTGAAGGAGATCTTTACTAAGATCAAAGAGAAAGAAAATGGTGGCAAGACTTCTGTGGGGCATAAAGAGGAGAAGATTAAACTCGAGGAGTACTTTTTTGAGATAGTGCCTGATTACGATGAAGACCGGGTATACCACAGCGATATTAAAAAGGTTATCCAGTGGTATAATTTGCTTCACGAGAATGGGATCACTGATTTTGAGACCCCCGAGGAGACTTCAGAAGAGGAATAGGCCTTTACTGAAGCGTATTCTTTTTTAGATTTTATTACCAGGAATTAATCAATCTTTTGGAACTTCTTTGTATTCGTATTCTTCTTCCTCCCAATCGATTAGTGGAGACCTGTAGAAGCTAACGTTCATTCGATTGAGAAAAGGTGCTTGCCGGGCCAGGCGCAATTTATACCCTTCCCAATCCCTGTTTTCAGGAATGGTCCAGCTGAGTTCTGAATACCCTATGACCCTTGGAAATGCCAAATATTCCATTTCAGCACTATTGCTGATTGTCTCAGACCAGAGAGGGGCTTCAACTCCGAGAATGGCCTCCTGTGGTATTTTGGCCGAATAATGTTCCGGGCTCCAGTTATACGCAGTGTCAACGGGAATATAGGCGGCCCAATTGAGACCGAATTTGGAAACCGTATCGTACTTCATGTCTAGATAAGCCTTTTTAGCAGGTGAAATGATCACCTTCATCCCTTTTTCCACCGCCAGCGTGGCATTTTTTTCACTGGACCAGAACTGTGCTATTGAACTGCTGTCAACATCTGCAGTACTCACCTCGTCCCAGCCGATCATTCTTTTCCCGTGTTTTTGAACTATCTTCTCAACCCTAGTTACAAAATGCACGTAATCCCTGGGTTTTGTCACATGACTTTCATCACCACCGATATGAAAATATGGACCGGGGGTAAGCGCAGCGATCTCCCTCACTACATCATCAATAAAATCGTAGACGCTGTCCTTTCTGGTATCAAAGGTGCTAAATCCAACCCGTGTTCCTTCATATAATTTTAGGGGTTCGCCTGTGCCGTCCAGAAAGGGATAGGAAACTGAGGCAGCATTCGTATGTCCCGGCATATCTATTTCAGGGATGATGGTCATATAATGATTCGCGGCAAAGGCAACGATCTCTTTGTAATCTTCCTGAGTAAAATACCCGCCATTCTCTCCGCCTACTTCGGTACTTCCACCGATCTCAGTAAGTTTTGGCCAGGACTTAATCTCAATTCGCCAACCCTGATCATCCGAGAGGTGAAGATGCAATACATTGATCTTGTAATAGGCCAGGAGATCAATATATTTTTTCACTTCTTCAACTGTAAAAAAATGCCGCGCTACATCGAGCATTGATCCCCTGAATTTAAAAGCCGGTTCATCGGATATTTTTCCAGTTGGAACAGGCCAGACAGGTCTTTCGGCAAGTGTGTCATTGCTTGATTCCGGAATCAACTGACGCAGCGTCTGAACGGCCCGAAAAGCGCCTTCCGGTTTCGCCGCATTTACAATAATAGTATCCCGGCTTATCAATATCCGATATGCTTCATCGCCTTTTAGCGAATCGTCTTCAGATTTATTGATATAGATCATTCGGTCAATACTCGGAGAATCGGATTCGTTTACAGGTACAATCAGCCCTGTTTTTCCTTTTATTTTTTCTGCCAGGTAGGCACCTATTTCCTCAAAACCTATTTCATTTTGCGAGGTGTATATGGCAGTATGCTGGTCGAGTCCGAAGGCATCATTTGTGGGTACAACTCTAATAGGTTTTGGGATAAAAGGAATTTTGGATAAGTCAGTTGGAGGAAATTCGATTTGCGGTCTTTCGTTCATTTTACATCCGTAGTTCAGTCCTATAAAAAGAATGAGAACGCCAGTGGCCAGTCTAGATATGAAGTTCATAGTTTTTGGAGTTAGTTTACAAACTTACTGATTACTTCATACCAAATTTCATATCCCTTTAAATTCATATGCAGACCGTCTTCAATAAAAAGATCTTCTTTTAATTTTCTACGCTCGAGCATGGGGTCCCAAACATTTGCAAATTCAAGCAAAGGATCCGTTTTAGAGAGTTTCTCTAATTTTCTATTAAAACGCCGGTATTTTCTTCTCAGATGCCAGCGCTTAATGCTGGGTTTAGCACTGATAAGGACAATGGAAGTAGTTCTGCCGGTTTTTTTGATTTGGGTAATCACTTCTTTGGTGATTTTGATGATCTTAACAGGTTTTACCTTATCGTTTATGTCATTGTCACCTTCGTAGATGAACACTTTTGCCGGCTCGTATTTCAACACCAGTTCTTCGAGGTAGACTAATAGATCCGTAGTTTGAGAACCACCAAAACCGGTATTGATTATTTGATGCTGCGGGAAATAATCCTGAAGATTCTCCCATAGCCGAATGCTGGAGCTTCCTGTAAAGACCAAAGACTCTCTGTTGCGATCCCAAAGAGAATCGTACTTCTTTCCAAGGGCTATCACATCTTCTTCAAAGCCATTTACTTCCTGGGCAACCAGGCTGTAAGAGAGCATTGCAAAGAAGAAGATCCAAAAGTATTTTGAAATTAAATCAGGAATGTAATGCATTTAATCATTGTGGATTTTTCGACATAACAATCTCCTCAGCCACCAACCATTCATAAAAACGTTCTATCCATTTATCTGAAGGCAGACCCTGGCGTTCCATACCAAATCCATGACCACCTTTAGCATACATATGCAATTCTGCCAAACCGCCTTCCGCGATCCAATTCGAGTAAAGCGTCACACTATCAGGCCCCAGTAATAATGGATCATCTGAAGCACAAATAACCAGCATGGGCGGTACTTCTTCCGGGA
>JBPCUI010000275.1:0-11178 GCA_051011235.1 Flavobacteriaceae bacterium | reverse complement strand
CTTCCCCGTGGTTGCCAATTTTAAGGCATCTAATATTTTTTGCGGATTGATCCTATTGGACGCTCCGGCCTCATCTTCTGCTCCCCATTCGGAATTAGGCCAATATGGCCCGGCTTCCCTGGTCTGACCAACTATCATGCAGGGGCACGCTAGAAGGATGGCCAGGGTAATTATAAGGATCCGGGAATTGAAAGAAAATTGATTTTTAATCATGGCTGAAATATTTGTTTAGGTTAATTCGAACTGAACATGACTATAATATACGCAGAATTGAGCACTGGTTAATCCATCTAAAAAAGGCAGCCCCTGAGAGACTGCCTTTAAAATAGCATTACTAATAAATAGTAGTATCAGTTAAGTTCAAAACGGTCCAGGTTCATCACCTTATCCCATGCGGCGATAAAATCGGCCACGAACTGCTCTTGTGCATCGCTGCTTCCATAAACTTCGGCAAGAGCTCTGAGCTCCGAGTTAGATCCGAACGCCAGGTCTGCACGGGTGCCGGTCCACTTTACTTCGCCCGTTGCACGATCGCGACCTTCGAACAGGTCTTCGGCCTCGGTTGTTGCATGCCAGGCAGTTCCCATATCCAGCAGATTGATGTAAAAGTCATTCGTAAGTGATTCCTCTTGCCCGGTGAAGACTCCGTGATCAGAGCCATCGAAATTCGTGTTCAATACACGCATACCTCCGAGAAGAACAGTCATCTCGGGTGCAGTCAGAGTTAACAACTGCGCCCGGTCGATCAGCATTTCTTCGGCCGAAACATTATACTTGCCTTTTATATAATTGCGGAATCCGTCTGCAAAGGGTTCGAGTACAGCGAAAGATTCCACATCCGTTTGTTCTTGCGATGCATCGGTACGCCCGGGCGTAAAGGGAACTGTTACCTTTTGACCGGCATTCTTTGCAGCTTGTTCAATGCCTGCACATCCGCCCAAAACGATCAGGTCTGCCAGCGATACCATCTTATTTCCTGACTGTGCCTTGTTAAACTCTTTTTGAATTTTCTCCAAAATGTCGAGCACTGAAGCCAGCTGAGTCGGATTATTGACTTCCCAGTACTTTTGAGGCGTAAGTCGAATTCGCGCACCATTTGCTCCACCGCGTTTATCAGAACCGCGGAAAGTAGATGCGGATGCCCATGCGGTCGATACTAATTGTGAGACCTTCAAACCAGATCCGAGGATGGTGGTTTTTAATGCAGCGATGTCCTTATCGTCGATCAGATCATGAGATACAGCAGGGACAGGATCTTGCCAGATCAGTTCTTCTTTTGGGACCTCCGGTCCGAGATAGCGCGCAATGGGCCCCATGTCGCGATGCGTGAGTTTAAACCATGCCCTCGCAAAAGCGTCTTCAAACTCAACGGGATTCTCGTAGAAACGTCGTGAAATTGGCTCATAGATGGGATCCATTTTCAAGGCTAAGTCTGTTGTGAGCATTATCGGTGCGTGACGTTTAGACGGGTCGTGAGCATCCAGCACACTGTCGGCACCTGCCCCGCCTTTGGGGATCCATTGGTGTGCACCAGCCGGACTCTTGGTCAGCTCCCAGTCGTATCCAAAGAGGTTCCAGAAAAAGTTATTACTCCACCTGGTAGGTGTAGAGGTCCATGCGCCCTCGAGGCCGCTGGTGATGGTATCAGCACCCTTACCACTACCAAAGCTGTTGTTCCAGCCCAGGCCTTGCTCTTCCATACTCGCAGCAGCAGGTTCCCTGCCTACATGCGGATCTTCAGGAGCGGCACCATGGGTTTTACCAAATGTGTGTCCGCCAGCTATAAGCGCAACAGTTTCTTCGTCATTCATCGCCATTCGGCCAAATGTTTCACGAATATCACGAGCCGCCGCAAGCGGGTCGGGATTTCCATTCGGACCTTGTGGATTCACATAAATAAGTCCCATCTGAACAGCTCCCAGAGGATTCTCTAGTTCTCTATCGCCGGTATAACGTTTGTCGCCCAGCCACTCAGCTTCGGCCCCCCAATAAATATCCTGTTCAGGTTCCCATACATCTTCACGTCCACCGGCAAAACCAAAGGTCTTAAAGCCCATGGATTCCAGGGCGCAGTTTCCTGCAAGGATCATAAGGTCTGCCCATGAGATCTTCTTACCGTATTTCTGTTTCACAGGCCAGAGTAAGCGGCGTGCTTTATCGAGATTTGCATTATCGGGCCAACTGTTAAGTGGGGCAAATCGCTGGGTACCGGAGCCGGCGCCGCCGCGACCATCTGCAATACGGTAGGTTCCGGCACTGTGCCATGCCATCCGAATGAATAGCGGACCGTAATGACCGTAGTCTGCAGGCCACCAATCTTGTGAATCGGTCATCAGATCATAAAGGTCTTTTTTTACAGCATCCAGATCCAGGGACTTAAATTCTTTGGCGTAGTTAAACTTTTTACCCATCGGATCGGAGAGTGAAGAATGTTGGCGGAGTATGTTCAACTTTAACTGATTTGGCCACCAGTCCTGGTTGGATGTTCCACCGCCCGCAGCGAGGTTTAATTCACCATTCATAAACGGACATTTACTTTCGCCGTTAGCACTGTGATTTTTGGTACCTGCCGGTGCGTCCGGATGTGTATTATTTCCCATTTTCAGTAGATTTTAGATTGTTTTTTCAAATTACGACAAACTGTGCTATTAGATTTTATTTACTCAATTCATAAATCTTATTTGCTTATAAGCTCGACCTATGATAAATGCTCAATTCAGGTAATTAATTATTAAAAAGTTTAGAATGGCACAAAGTTATTGTTAAGACCCGTAATGGAAATGATTGTAATCATGTTCATTTGCTGAACGAGCATCAGTGATACGGTACTTTAGTTGGGATCGCCGTCCAAATTTTGAGTTTCATCCTCATTATTGATGATTTCAACCTGTTTCTGGGTCTTGATAATCTATTCTTTTTAAATTGGCAGGATTGATACATTGAGTTGCATATTTAGGAAGAATAGCATTGCAATTCAAAACATTCCGGGCGCACTTTTTGTAAGAATATCACCCGGAATTTCGAGCTTGTTTCACATGTTCATTTAAGTATTACTTCACCCACTTCTCACCTGTTCAAACCTATTGTTTTGCAAGTTTTTTATTTACTATATTAGGGAGTTATCATTGGATATAAACGACAAGCAAACCCGCTTAAAAAACCAGGAAAATAAGCCGAGATGAATAAAGCAATGCTGGATCGTATCGTTAGTCGGATTAATGAAGGTAATTGCCTGGTTATTCTGGGCCCCCGCCTATTGAGCAGCGATGGCACGAGTATCAATACACTACTAAACGATCGCCTTGTTGAAAACCTTGGAAAAAGGGTGAATAACTACAGCGGGGACGAATTTTTAAGTTTTAATGACAAAACAAGGGATAATTATATCGAGGATGAAGTTAAAAAATTTTTTGATGAGCTGGAGCCCAATGATCTCTACCAGAAAATAGCCGAAATTCCATTTTCGATGGTCATCAATACAGCCCCGGACCAGACCTTAAAAAAAGCGCTGGAAGAAAAGGGACTCGGATTTGTGTATGGCTACTACCACAAGGGTCAGGAAAACAAGGCACCTGTTAAAACGGAAACAAGATATGTCTACAACATTTTTGGTGATTACACCGAATTGGATTCTATGATACTTACTTATAAAGATCTGTATGAGTACTTGCAAAGCATCATGGGAGATATCGGACAGGAAATAAAAAAAATGCTGCAAGATGCCAAGGCGGTTTTGTTTTTCGGTTTCAGTTTTGACAAATGGTATTTTCAGCTATTGCTCTGGCTTATGGAAGTGGAGGGTAAATTGCTGAATTCACATGATATAACAGAAGACAATATTAAGAATATCTATGCAGAAGAATTTGACCTGGAATTTTTTGAAGAAAATACCGCAGCGGAAATCATTTCTGAACTACACCAGGCTAAATTAAATGGCGACATAAATGAACCTGAGGGCAAAGAGTATTATGCCGAAATGTATATTTCCTATGCCTGGGGAGGTGAGAGCGAAGAAATGGCAATTGAAATGGAAAAAACCCTTCAGATAAATAAAATTCGATTGATACGGGATAAAAACGATTTAGGTTATAAAGAACGGATCAAGGAATTTATGGAACGGATTGGCAAATCAGAAGGCGTTGTGGTGGTAGTAAGCGACAAATATTTGAAATCCAGGTATTGTATGTATGAACTGAATGAATTGTACAACAACGAGGATTTTAATGACCGAATATTTCCAATCGTATTGGGAGATGCCAAGATATTTAGCCGTGAAGAGAGGATGGAGTATGAGAAATACTGGAAGACCAAGATGCTGGAGATAAATAAGAAGATAGAAGAAGGAGGGGCAGAAATCGCAAAGGCTCTTGGAGATGAATACGTAAGTTGCGAACGCATATTTGACAATTTTGAGAAACAGGTAGGAGTCATGGCAGATATGAATGTTCTAAATACAGACCAACACCTCAGCACCAATTTTGAGGCCATGCTAAACGAAATAAAAAAGAAGCTAAACATTCTTCAGTAATTCTGGAATGCTAACTCGACACCTATAATACATTGGAAAAGCACTATAGATATCCTGGCGCACGCTCTTTTACTGAGAAAGACAGCGAATTGTTTTTCGGCAGGAAAACCGAGACAAGAGAATTGGCAGAACTTGTTGTACTCGAAAAAATGGTTGTGCTTTTTGGTAAGTCGGGTTACGGTAAAACATCTTTGTTAAATGCGGGTGTAATTCCAAGGCTTAAGCAAAAAGAAGCGCATTCGGTTTTGGAGATCTGTTTGAGGTTGCCAGAAGAGCCGGAAGTGAACCCGGTGGAGCAAATGCTGGAACAGCTAAAACAGCAGGCTGAGGAGGATTCTTTTTTATCGGACAAATTGGATATAGAGGCTGAATTACCTCTGGAAAACTCAGCCAAACTCTGGTATTTCACTAAACGAATTCAATTAAGAGAGGAGAATAGCAAGGCAATTACTTTGGTCTTTGATCACTTTGGGAAGCTGTTTGTTTATAGGGAATTACAGGCAAAAGCATTCGGACGCACGCTGGCGAATCTACTCAACCCAAGACCACCAAAAGCCGTACGCAGACTGATAAAAGCCAAAATAAAATCGGATCCAGATTATTTTACTGAATCCGAGATTGATCAATTATTCGAACCGCTCAACCTAAAGGTTGTAATATCTATTAGCCATGACCAGTTGGGTTCGCTCGACATGCTCAAACCTGTCCTACCTGCAATCTTTAAATACACCTACGAATTGCAACCCTTGAATGAATATCAGGCAGTTGAGGTATTGCAGAAACCGGCAAAAATGAAGGGAAAATTTGCTTCTCCTGAATTTACCTATAGCAAGGCGGCCATAAACAAGATACTAAAAAGCCTCAAGGACAAAAGGACCAAGAGGATAGAAACTTTTCAGCTGCAGTTGATTGGCCAGCATGCCGAAGAAATTATCATTGCCAAAAAGGAAAAAACCGGAATGTCGGAACTCGAATTAACCGACACTGAGTTGGGCAAACCAGAGAAGCTCTTCGAAGACCACTACAATGGCATTATTGGCGGATTGCCTGTACAAAAAGGCAAAGCAAGGAACCTCGTCGAAAATGCGCTGATCGTTGATGGAAACAGGGTGCCGGTAGCCGACAGGATTATATCGGCGAAGTACTTAGTTAAAAAAGAATTGCTCGATATATTGGTAGATAAACGTCTGTTGCGTTCAGAGCGTAATTCTGTAGGCGGTCTTAGCTATGAGCTCTGCCATGATACACTTATTGCCCCAATACAAAAGTCCGCAACGTCGCGCCGACAAAAGGTATTATTAAGGAACTTATTGTTTGTAGGCTTGGCACTTCTGTTATTTACCGTATCGTCTGCTTCATGGGCTGTTATAATGACAAACAAGGCAGATAATTTGGAAGGTGAAATTGATTCACTCAAGAATGAGAAAAACAAGGCAGCAAACTTACAATCTGAAATTGATTCACTTAATAAAGTAATCGAAGACATTAATGAGGGGGCTGGAGGCCAGGGTCAAGAAGCAGCGGGCACTGATGATGGGAATGGAACCCCTGGTAGTGGAACAGGAGTCTCTGGCAATGGAACAGGAGGTAGTGGAAATGGGACTGGCGGCTCGGGTGCTGGATCAGAAGGAAGTGGAAACGGGACTGGTGGCTCTGGCAACGGAACTGGAAACGGCGGTAGTGGAAATGGGGGCTCCGGCGAAGGGATAGTAATTAGTGCTGTAGATAGTGATGAGGATGGTATTCCAAATGGAGAAGACAGATGCCCATACGCACTTGGACCTATAGAATTAAAGGGATGTCCGGATAAAGATGGTGATGATATCCCTGATATAGATGACCTGTGCCTTAACGAGGTTGGATTAGCAAAATTTAAGGGATGCCCGGATAATGATGGCGATGAGATCCCTGACATAGCTGACCAGTGTCCGAAGGTGGCCGGTTTAGCGGAATTCAATGGATGTCCTGGTCCTGATATTTTTCCAAAAATCAGTTTCGAGGACGCATATCTTATTGCCATAAGCAAGCCCGCATTGGTGCCGAGAATATTTGACGCAAAACGCAACGATGCGTTGTATATTCTGATAAATGGCGAAAAGAAATATATGTTTTGGGGCTTCACCAGCCAGGTTAATCCAGAGGCTGGCGGCAATATTAATGGAGCAGATAGCTTAAGCGTAGCTCAAATGTCTACTGCACAGCTCAAGGATAGTATTGAATCTACCCATCAGGTTAGAGTGCTGAATACAGAAAGAGATTGGGATTTATCTTTTCAAGATTGTGATGGCAGCCAAACCACAAGGATACCCTTCTTTTCCAAACAGCGCTACATAGACTCCGACGGGACGATCCAGATAGCCGAAAATAATCAGAATGCATATCAAAAGTTCATCGATCTCCTCAGAAGACCTTCTGAAGAGGATTGTATCTACTATACCTACCTTGACTGGACCGATTTCGATTCAGAATCCAGAAACAAAATCACCAATGTTTTAAATCGTTTGAAGGCCGTGGCGCAATAGAAAATTTAACTTTTGCCCAATTGCAATTCAAGAAATTCAATCTTACATTTGAGTTTCCCCCGTATCCTTAGCGTCTCAGAACAAAACATGTAATGTAAAACTTCATTTACCATGGATTCTATCCCTATACTATTTGTTTCAATCGTTCTTGGGTGTTGGTTGATCCCTGTTTCCCTTTTAAGTCAGGACCGCGATTTTCTGATGTCTAACCCGAACTCTTTTCACGACCGGGAGGCGGTATTTCCGGATCTCAGCTTTGATATTGGTGAAACCCAACTCATTGAATCGGCTTATCCCGAGAGTTTCTTTCCGCTCCTTATACCCACTTTTGAGGGAATACCCAGGCTTGGCAATATCAATGACTATGGGACAGGGAACCCGGAACTCCGTACAGCAATTTATGAAACAAGTCAGGAACGGCGAGCTGTAACCGAAGAATTGAAACACAACCTGGGTTGCTACCTCAGCTTGTTGTGCCTGCAAATAAATGCAGCTGAGTTCAGCACTGAAAACCTGATGTTTTACGAAACCAAGGGTTCTGGTTATGGTGAAGAGTACTACACTTTTGACAGGCAGATCGATATGAAATTACATTATACAGTAACACCGCGTTTCCATATGGAAGGGATGGCAGCCGGCACACTCACCAAGGAAAAGTACATGGAGTACTACTGCCCCAGCAGAGAGCAGTGCAGTGAAGGATATCGGCAACGGCAGGGGAGGATCTGGGCAGGCCCGCAGGCCAATGAGTTTAAGAAACGTGCGGCCTATAAAAAATTTGTGGATACCGAAGTACCGAAACTTCTCGACTGGTCTTCTAATCTGGGAAGGGAGGTAGCCCTGGTAGGTGTAACTGTTTTACCTACCTACAATTTTCAGAAAAATGGTTTTGAGATCTATATCGTCCCGGTAAAGGCTAGTGGTACTGTTCATGCACAAGACTTGCAGTTCTGGCCGCGCAATCCGGAATCATCCAGCTTTAAACTAAATGAGGGTTTTGGTAAAAATATTTTGCTGTCTATCCCACCCGACAAGGCCGAAGCCATGATAAACCGGCTTAAAACGGAATACAGCCAACGCACCAGACAAATACTCTACACCGTCATGATTGCTGAGATATACAGTTCGGGACCTACGCGCCGCGGCGCCTCTCACAGTGCTTTTGGTGGCAATGTCGGTTATGTGTACGATTATAAGGATACCCGAATCCGTTTCTTCCTCGACCCGGATTTAACGGAATTGGTTTACGAAACTAAATTATAGCCAGCATGAAAAAGATTATATACGCAGTTTTTACTATTGTAATAGCGAGTTGGACTTCAGACCGCGCATTGGCTCAGGAGTACTCAGAAGCGGCCCTCGGATACGATCCCGGTGAGTTTGAGCTGGTTCAGTCACCCTATCCGGAGGACCTCAGGCCTTTGTTCATTCCCCGGTTCCGGGGAATTATACGGCTTGGAACACCCAACTCTTATGGCCTGTCTGCCAATCCTATACCCCAGGATGTTTATCGATCCCAAAAAGAGCGAAGTGATCTATTAAACAAAAAGAAGCAGAGTATACTCCGCGTATTTGAATTGATGGAGATCCATTATCGCAATTCCGAATTAGATCTCGATGATCTGGCCAGTGAGTTTCGGCCCACAATATTGAAGAATGCCCCACTAGATGACCCTAAGCGCACAACTCTATATTGGTCGGGTCTATTAAAGGAGAAGACCCCCAGGTTTCTAACGCCCAAAACACTTTCGAAATACTGGTGCAAGGAAGGTGAAAATTGCATTCCTTCAGGAACCAGGAATGGCACATACGTTTCTCCCAAAAAAAACAGACCGACCTGGGGCGGGGCGGGTAGCGACGAATTTGCAAGGCTGCGCGCCTGGCAGGCCTATGTAAAGACCGAAGTACCCAAAATGCAGAAATGGGCGAGCCAGATAAATGTAAAAGAAGCTTATATAGTTGGCACAACCTATATCAGGGATTACGATTTTAATCACGAGGGATTTATTATTCGGGTCGATGCGGTACAACCTAAAGCATTAAAAAGTTCTCTACTTAGCTATCGCCTGATAAGCGATAAAGAAAGTCTTTTTGCCCGAAGCCAGGTTAATGGGAACTTCCTGATTGGTAAGCTGATTAAAATGAGCCCGGAAAAGGCAGAAAAGTTGGTAGAGACCATGGAAGCTCACAACCCACGAAACAGGGAGGTATATTATGTATACAAGGCGAGCATTGGTTTTGGCACTCCTGATGGACCTCAGGGGGCCTATGGTTCAGCGCCAACACAATTGTTCCAGGAACCTGCTTCACCTATTGTGGAGTTCTTTTTGGACGAGCAGTTAAAACAGAAACTCTTTGAAGCTGATTTTTCAAAATAAATCTATGTGCCGATATCTTATTTTCTTCTTGTCGCTGTGGATTGCAGGCAACTTTTTTGTTCAGGGCCAGGGATCGGGTTTTACGGAAGAAGATCTGGGCTTTTCTCCCGGGGAGATCCGGGTTATAGAATCGCCCAGCCCAGAAAATATTGAGGCATTTATAGTTCCCACTTTCCGCGATTTACTACGCCTGGGGTATCCAAGAGTCTATTTCTCCAAGAAATTGGATCGGATGGAGTATGCCAACACAGGATTGCAGCGTAAAGAGCTGGAATTTACCTTGAAAGAAGGACTGGCTACCTATTTTGCGTTGGTCAATATGAAAATCGCAAAGAATACGATAGACCTCAGCAAGATTCGTGCTGCATTTATACCTGGCCCGGCTTTGGAAAACAATAACTCTCAGTACGCCAAAACGGTTGATTCTTACTGGGCTATAACCCTTAAGGAAATGGGAGCCAAGAACTTAAAACCGGAAGCCTTTAAACGGTATTTCTGTCCGGACCAACAGCCTTGCCTGCCACTTCATATGCCAGCGTCTTCGGGCTCATATCAGCAGAAACTAAGACAGGCCCGCTGGGGTGGAGGCGCTGGGGAATTTGCTGAAATGCGGGCATTTAATGACTTTATGGACACAGAGGCCACTCAGTTTGTAAATTGGTCGGATGCAACAATATTGGATGAAGTATACATGGTAGGAAAAACTTCCCTGGGCGAATACGATTTTAATGCCGGCGGATTTGTTTTAAAAAATATGAAGGCAGTGGGCATAGGCCCGATATTTATGGAGTATAAAGCAGCTCCCGACAAATCCCTTTTTAAACCGAACTACAAACCAGAAGGACAGCAGTTATTTACGGGTATATTAATCCCCATGAGTGCGGAAAAAGGCGAGAAACTCCTTAATGATATGAAATCCAGAAAAAGATCGCGGCAGTTGTATTACGTTTATAGAGTTAGGATCGATACCAGGATTTCGGAAGTCGATTTGGCCAACACTAATTTTCACAAAATGGTCGTCTATACACAGGAACCGGTTTCCAGGACTATAGAGTTTTTTAGTGATGATGCGCTTACAGAAAAGGTTTTTGAGATATCAAATTGATATTCAAATGCACCTCTGCTCATTTAATATATGCCATGAAGAGATGGCCTACCAATTTCAAAAAGAAATAGCGATAATACCAACTTTAAACGAATAAAGGAGGAACTGAACAGCTGGGAGGGAATCAAGCTCAGAACCCAATCGGCTTTCTATCCTGGGGTGTATCCGGGGTGAAGGAGGGTAGTACCTGCTCCAGATCTTCAGGAATTATGGACATCAATTCCTCTTCTGAAACTGTCTGCTGTGAGCTTATTCTATTCGCCTGTACTGCAATGGCCCTTTCGAATATATTCCTCACAAGCCGGGCATTCCCGAAGTGAGCGTCTCTGTTCTTATAAGCGTGATCAAAGAATTCGAGGAGCCGGCCCTTTATTTCCAGTGGGATTAAGTACTGATTCTGTGCGCAGAGACTCATAAATATTGCGGTGAGCTGTTCAGGTTTGTAGTCCTCAAAGTTCAGGTACCTTGTAAAGCGGGACTGCAGCCCGGGATTCGAGGCCACAAAATTCTGCATATCATTTTGATATCCTGCCGCAATGACGATCAGATTAGCACGGTCGTCTTCCATTCTTTTTAAAATCGTGGCGATGGCTTCACTTCCAAAATCCTGCTGGCTGGAAGAACTCAGCGTATAGGCCTCATCTA
>JBPCUI010000274.1:0-32804 GCA_051011235.1 Flavobacteriaceae bacterium | reverse complement strand
GAAAACATATGGTTTGTTCCTCAAGATAGGAGTAGCCTGGCAACTGAAAAAAGTATCTTTAGGTGTCAATTTCACAGCTCCTTTTATGTCTTTCAAGGAAAGGGCATCTCTGGAAACCGTTGAACTCTTAAGTGGCCTCGGACAGGCTGAAGATTTTTTAAGAGTGGTCGATTTAGACGATCTGGAGAGCAAACGAAGAACGGCGCCAAGTATTGCTATTGGAGCTGGTGTGCCAATGGGTAAGAGCAAATTGCACATCAGTGCCGACTTTACCGCGGCGGTGGGTGAATACGACAGGATAGAATTACCGGAGATTGCCGATGATGTAAGGTTGGAACAGTCTACATTTAACGAAGAACTCAAGTCTGTTTTCAATTTTGGGGCAGGCGCTGATATATTCATTTCATCATCCCTTCGGATATTAGTCAGCTTTTCTTCAGACTATTCTGCTGCATTAGCTACTCCGAATTTATTTGATGTAGTGAATCAAAGTGATGAAGATATTACTCTTTTTGGCGACTTTTGGCATTTCGGTCTCGGGCCAGATCTAAGCTTTAAATGGGGTAAGATTACGCTGGGCGCCACCTATTCCAGATCGTCGGTAAATGTGGATAGTGCACCGGATATACCAGATTCCGGAGTTAGCAATCCCGTTTCGATCACTTCTTCTATTGGGGTAGAAAGATGGCGGTTTCTTATAGGCCTGGAGATCCCGCTTATAAGTGATAAGGTCAAAGGATTGCCGATTAAATAAAATCAGGCGATACCCCAGGAGCTGAAAACCGTCCACAGAGCCAGTACCAGGATGACCAATACGATCGTCAGCACTACATCGGCAGACCAGCGGAACGGTGCTGTTTTATCTCTTTTTTGGAAGGTCACATGCGCTAAAATTGCCTTGGGTTGAGGTATACCTGTCTTGCTCACTACCATCAATACCACTGTGGAAAATATAAATAGGATTACTGCAAAGTGAAGAAAATTAATTTTTAGCATTAAGCCCAGCCACGAATCGTCTTCTACTGCAATAATTCCTTCCTTGCTAAGGAACTCCGTAACCAGCCTTAAAATCCCAAATGCAAATCCGGTCCACAGGGCCACTATGGCACCACGAGCATTTATCCACTTATAGAATAATCCGAAAAGGAAAACAGCGGCAATTGGAGGGGAAATATAAGCCTGAATGCTTTGCAAATAGTGAAAGATACCACCACCCATAAGAGCCCTCATAAATGGGATCCATCCAAGACTAACAATAACAAGTACAATTGTTGCCAGCTGACCGAATCTCACCAGATTTTTATCTGATGCATTAGGGCGGTAGTATTTGTAAAAGTCCATGGTGAGCAAAGTGGAGCTCGAATTAAATGCCGAAGAAAGTGAGCTCATCAAAGCTGCCAATAAACCAGCAATCGCCAATCCCTTGATCCCAATTGGTAAAAAACCAGTGATCAGAGTTGGCAATGCCTGGTCTGCATTCTCTAATGAAAAGTCTATGGTCCCCTGCTGGAGTAAGGCATAAGCTATGACACCGGGTATAAAAAAAATAAAGACCGGCAACAGTTTCAGGTAGCCCGCAAATAACGCCCCTTTACGGGCATTGCTTACATCTTTGGCCGAAAGGGTTCGCTGTACTATATATTGATCTGTACACCAGTACCACACTCCGAGTATGGGTGCGCCGAATAACATACCCGTCCAGGGGTAGTCCGAATCAGTTACGGGGCGCCACAAATTAAAAAATTGTTTCGTTGAAGGGTTGCCAGTTACCTCTGACGCCAGGTCTAATGTTTGCATCATACCTTCCCAACCACCCAGTTGATGAAGACCGAACCATGTGACCACGAGAGTCCCGACTAACAAAATGAAAGCCTGAACCATATCGGTATAGATCACTGCTCGTAATCCGCCCAGGACTGTATAGAATCCTGTAGCAATTACAGTGATAATTGCCCCTGTCCAGAATGGAATGCCCATCGTTTCGAACACCAGTGCACCGGCGAAAATAATAAGGGAGATTTTGGTGATAACATAAGCCAGGATAGATACCACCGAAAGGTAGGTACGGCATGCACGGGAATAACGTTTTTCGAGAAATTCCGGCATTGTATATACCCCTGTACGAAGGTAAAATGGTACAAAAACCCAGCCGAGTAGGATCAAAATCAGTGCTGCCAGGATCTCAAAATTGGCCATGGGCATATCGCCACGGGCACCAGCTCCGGAAACTCCTAGAATTATTTCCGAACCAATATTAGAGGCGAATAACGAGGCTCCAACAACTAACCATCCCTGGTCCTTTCCTGCCAGGAAGTAATCTGCAGCTGCCCCAGATTTGGATTTATCACGTGAAGCCCAGCGTGCAATCCACAAGATGATCCCAAAGTAGAACAGGATGATTATGACATCAAGCAGATCTAGATTGTTAAGCATAAACGGCTATGGCTGGTTTGGTTTAAACCTCAAGATACAAACTTACCAGTTTTTAAGACCTAATAACTTTTCACCCAGTTCGGAAAGTTCTGCTTTTTCGTATTTGTTTTGTTCCCATTTGCGCGGATCGCCGGGAAAGGCGTAACCTTCAGGAGCAATTCGGTCTTTCCAGGATTGTATTCTCCATTGACGCATGGGATTATTATCCTCTTCGGCCGGCATCATGGAAATGTATTGAGCAATTCGCACCTTGTCACCAGACCGATTAGGGCGAATTCCGTGCGGTTGAGTACTATTAAATATAAGAAGATCACCGGCTTTCATTTTTACCTTTTCGATCTTGTCTTCCAATCCGCTGATATCTGGCTGGAAATGATCTCGATCTTCGGGCTGGCTCAGTTTCCAATCATTATAATTTCTATAGAGCCAGGGTATACATTGGAACCCGCCCATATTCTCATCCGTCTGGTCGGCAAGGGCCAGTACTCCCTGGACATTTTGAGGGTTGGTTTCAGGATCGTAATCCCAATGAATAAAACCTTTCTTTTCAAAACCAGGTCGCTGTGGAAAGTTGAGATTGGCCCTGTCTATGGTAACCCATAATTTTTCAGTACCCCAAATATCTTCAAAGGCATCATGAACTCTTTGGGCTTGTCTGTTGTTCCAGAGATGTTGATTGTTGTATACCTCTACCATCCCGGTCCCGATGAGTTCTTTCATCTCCATATCGGCCCTTGGTGGTGCGTACCATGTCTCCGGGTTGTTCGGATCCTTCTCATCGAATTCCCAGAGGAAATCGGCCGTAGCCTTAGCCTGCTCTGTAGGAATCGCATTCTTGATCACAATATAACCGTTGTATTTCCAGAATGCCCAGTCTTCTTCACTCAATACTTTTAAGGAAGATGCATCTGCATGTTGTCTGAGCTCAATCTTACTGCTTGTGGCTGTTGACGGATTTCCCGGTATTTCTTCATGGGCCTTATTGGCCATTTCTATCTTCTCATTTGTTTTTTCCATGACTTCTATAATTTGCATTTTCAACACTTCAAATCTAGAAGGATAGCACCCATCTCGCTACCGTAATATTGATAATAATTTGAATTATATTGACATTTTATATGGTTTTTGGTCAACATTCAAACAATTTAGTTAAATTTAGGAGTGAAAATTCAATTAGAACATATTGCTCCGGACGCCAAAAGCTCCTTCGGGCTTATTCACAATCCGAGGCTGAACGATCTTTTCTACTGGCACTTTCATCCGGAGTACGAACTCGTATATATTGAAGGTGCCGATGGTACGCGACATGTTGGAGATCATATCTCGGCCTACCAGGAGAGTGATTTAGTACTCATAGGTTCTAATATTCCACATTTGAACTTCGATTACGGTGTAAAAACGGATTACAACAAAGAGGTTCTTCATCTAAGTCCCAATTTTAAAAACACCGTCTTTACCGAGATTCCTGAATTGCAAAAGATCCTGAGGCTATTTGAAAGATCTCAGTACGGGATCGCATTTAATGGGAGTACTAAAACTGAAGTTGGCGACCGCTTAAAACAGCTATACCGTTTAGATCCCTTTCCACAGTTTCTGGAGGTATTGCATATATTTCAAATCCTGGCGTCCAGCCAGGATTACGAATTATTGCACGACACAGTTTATATTACCAAGTATAATGAGAAACAGCAAAAGCGACTGCGAGAGGTATACGCCTATGTAGACCAACACTACCGGGATAAGATCGGAATTGAACAGGTTGCCTCTTTGTGCCACCTGGAAAAGGCTGCTTTTTGCAGGTACTTTAAAAAAGCCACTGGCCATACTTTTATTTCTTTTTTGAACCAGTACCGTATCAGTCAGGCAAAAAGATTATTGTTATCTGGCCAAAATATCGGCGAGTCATGCTACGAATGTGGATTTGAGAGTCTTTCCTACTTCAACCGGACATTTAAAAAGGTAACAGGTGAAAATCCGTCGGAATTCAGAAAGAGGATATTCAGTAAGAGTTCTGAAATGGGGATACAGGTATAGAAAATATGAATTTCGGTCTCTTAATAGTATCCTGTGTTTGTCAGTAAGCTAAGAGGTAAATAACAAAAAAACCCTGACATCTTAGTCCTGATATATATCAGCACAGATAGCCAGGGTTTTTCTAACTAAATAACCAACCAAAATAATATAGTCCTCTCTGTCAGTCCGTTCTTTTTCTATGCTTTGAAGAACTGGAATTCGGACTATCTCAACCCGCTATAATAACGTTGATTTTGCTCAGTAGATTGTTCAGCAAATGCTAAGGAATGTTAAAGTTTTCGGCATTTCGTCGGAATTTATGCTTAATTCTCAACACCTTACAAAATTGATCGTGGACAGCCTTTAGGAAATTGCAAATTAACTGATAAAAACTCGCGAGAATTCAAGAGGTATGATTTATTAATAACAATTGAATTTTAGTTACTTTTAGCACATAATTCAGTCGATTTGGAGACATCTACATTTGCAGTTCTTGGAGGGGGAAGTTGGGCTACAGCTTTGGTTAAAATGCTGAGTGATACGCAGGAGAAAATTATTTGGTACATGAGAAATCAAACTGCCATTGAGCATATCGAGGAACACGGCCACAACCCGAACTATCTCTCCTCAGTTGAATTTCACACGGAGCGCTTGTCCCTAACCGACGATATTAATCAGGCAATAAAAGGTGCGGATATACTGATCTTTGCAATTCCATCGGCTTTTTTGGAGAGTGAACTCAGTAAAATCAATCAGCCAATAAAAGACAAAATTATCTTTTCTGCTATAAAGGGAATAGTTCCTGAAACCGGTCTAATAGTTGGCGAACATTTCCACGATCACTACGAATTGCCATTCGAAAATATTGGAGTGATTACAGGTCCTTGTCATGCAGAAGAGATCGCTCTTGAGCGGCTGTCATATCTCACTATTGCCTGCCGGGACTATGAAAAAGCAATGAAGGTTGCAAAAGCACTCCAAAGTGATTATGTAAAAACCAAAATATCGGATGATATAATTGGTACGGAATACGCCGCAATGCTTAAAAACATCTATGCCTTGGCAGCTGGAATCGCGCATGGTTTGGGCTATGGAGATAATTTTCAATCTGTCCTAATGAGTAATGCAATCCGCGAAATGAAGCGATATATCGCAAAGGTTCACAAAATGAAACGCAATATCAACAATTCGGCTTATCTGGGCGATTTGCTCGTTACTGGCTATTCTACATTTAGTCGAAACCGAATGTTCGGGAACATGATCGGTAAGGGTTACAGGGTAAAAAGTGCAATGATGGAAATGAATATGGTGGCCGAAGGTTATTACGCTACTAAAAGTGCATATGAACTCAAATCCACTTTTGCCAAAAAAGTGAGAACACCGATCATTGACACCGTCTATGAAGTTCTTTACAAGGGCAAATATGCTAAATGGGCTTTTAAAGAACTCGCCGACAGGCTTGATTGAGCAAAAATTATTCTAAATACTTTCCAGTGAAAAGTTTGAATGTTGTTCTATCTCTTTTTCAAGAATTGTACGCCATTCATCTAATTGAACCTCGCCAACCTTAAAGATTTTATCAAGTTCCAGCAGTATGGGCTCCATAAGTTGCCGGAGACTATTAATATTGAAATAGAGGCGGCCTGTTCTCCTAATAAAGAAGTCCATAGGGTTGGTCACCATTTCATAGTCGATACAAAAATGAAGTTCGGCTTTTGCCATTCGAATAAACGGATCTTTATCCTTTTGTGAAGCGTAGTTTTCAAGTATTGTTTCAGTTTGTTTTCCGTAATTGGTCACCAGAAACCAGGCATCGTGCTCAACAAACCCTTCGCTTTTAATACGTTCGTAAACGTCCTGGATATACTTTTTTACCTGTTTGTACTTTTTAAACTCACTTCCGCAAAGCGGGATCCCTGCTGTTTTGGATTCACCGATATCACGTTCCTGTTCCTCTTTCATTTTTGTCGCTACCCGGTTAACCACACGTTCTGCCATCTTGCGGTAACCTGTGAGTTTACCGCCGGCCATACTGATCAGTCCGCTGTCTGAAGTGAAGATCTCGTCTTTTCTGGAAAGTTCAGAGGCAGATTTCCCTTCCTCGTGGATCAACGGCCTAAGACCTGCCCATGAAGATTCGATATCTTCCAATTCGAGATTGATTTTTGGGAACATATTGTTAACAGCTGCGACAAGGTAGATGGCATCTGCAATATCGGTTGTCACATGATCTTTGTCCAGATTAAAATTGGTATCGGTTGTCCCTACATAAGTGACTTTACCCCTGGGGACAGCAAAAATCATCCGTCCGTCAGGAACATCGAAGTAAACAGACTGTTTCACTGGTAGTTTCTCATGCGGGAATACCAGGTGAACACCTTTGGTAAGATGAAGCCTCTTACCTTTTTTGGAATTATTGACACTTCTTAATTCATCAACCCAGGGCCCTGCAGCGCTAATCACAAATGTAGAACGGATCTTAAATTCCCTGCCTGTGATTACATCATTTACACGAACTCCGGCTACTATTTCATCTTCATAGAGGAAGCCTGTAACTTTGGCATAATTAAGGGCTCTGGCCCCATATGAAAGACTGGTTTTGATATTTTCAATGGTGAGGCGAGCATCATCTGTGCGGTATTCAGCATAATAGCCCGCACCTTTCAGGATCTTTTTTGGAAGCAGAGGCTCCAGGGCCAGGGCTTCCTTTTTTTCCAACATTTGCCGTTTGTCATCACCATCTACCTGGGCAAGAATATCGTATACTTTAAGTCCTATAGAGGTCAACCACTTGCCATAAGAACCACCCTCGATCAACGGCAGTAACATTTTTTCAGGTAAAACAAGATGCGGTGCCAGTTTGTGAACAATGGCGCGCTCGGAACCCACTTCTTTTACAAGCCAAAAATCAAACTGTTTCAGATATCGGAGCCCGCCGTGGATCAGCTTTGTGGATTTACTGCTGGTACCCGAGGCAAAATCGCATTTTTCCAGGAGAGCCACTTTTAATCCTCTTGATGAGGCATCCAAAGCAATTCCGGCTCCGGTAATTCCTCCTCCAATAACCACAAGGTCATATGATTCGGCGGTAAGTGAATTTACAGTATCATCTCGATCGAGGTAGGAGAACCTGACACTCTTGTCCATAATTAGAATGATTTTTCGTTAGGTTGTTCTCTCCCTCTAATAACGCAGGAAACAAGTGCCTAAAGATAATGGATTAAGTAACCAACGCAAAGACTTATAGTATGACAATCGGTTTGGAGTGACAAAAATTAACCATAAGCTAATGGGTTCTGTAAAGTTTTGGAAATACCAAAAGGGACCCCGGCATTAATACGGCAATATTCTAAACTTAGATCCCTTGTTCTTTATGGAATTCATACTCCCTTTCAACCAGGCAGATTCTGACCTTATACCAGCTATACCAGTCTTTGATTCCTCGCTGCTGTGCAAAGGCGTGATCGATTTGATTTTTCCAATGTGCAATAGCCTCAAGGCTTTCCCAGTAGCTTACCGATATCCCGATTTCTCCCCTGGCACTCTCAAATCCAAGATATCCTGATTGAGTTTTAGCCAGTGCCTCCATTTCATCGGCCATAGCATTATAACCGTTATCTCCGGAGGTTCGGGTATTGGTAAAAATTACTGCGTAATATGGTATCTTCAATCCAATTTTAATTAAAGTAATTCCTGTCGGAAAAATAGTTTACGATCGCTTCTTTCATCAAAACGGACTGTTCCCCGGCCTTAAGAGCCGGAAGTTCTTCTTTCGTAGAATAGTGTGGCCATCCGTCTTCATCTATATATTCAAATTGATAGTAGCCATAGGGCTCCAGCAACCTGCAAATAGCGATATGCATCAGATATAATTTCTCGTCTTTCTTAAAGTTTCGGTGATACTGGCCCAATTCCTGAACACCTACCAGGTAAATAATAGCATCAAGTT
Source organism: Flavobacteriaceae bacterium (assembly GCA_051011235.1). Classification (GTDB taxonomy): domain Bacteria; phylum Bacteroidota; class Bacteroidia; order Flavobacteriales; family Flavobacteriaceae; genus JAHEJJ01. The sequence goes on along the minus strand of JBPCUI010000274.1, from coordinate 24,409 downwards.
CAAGGAGGTCACCGTCGGCAAAATGCTCCGATAACCGTTCTGTCAGCTCTTCCCATTGTTCTTTTAATATTTCATCTCTGGCCATGTCGACTGTCGAGGTATCCTGTGATCTTTCAATTATATTAGTGGAAATCAAAGGTACAAATCAAAATTCTATCTTTGTATAGAACACGCCATCTATGGGATTTCTGGATATCATTCTAGCGATGTTACTCGCCTATGGCCTTTACAAGGGTTTAAAAAACGGATTCTTTTTGGAGATTGCCTCCCTGGTGGCACTGATAGCAGGCCTTTTCGGGGCTATTCACTTTTCATACATCGTAGGGGATTATATATCGGAACGGCTTGACTGGGAGGAACAATACATCAACCTGAGTGCATTTATCATCACCTTTGTGATCATCGTATTGCTGATCCATATGCTGGGGAAATTTTTGTCTAAAGTGACCGACTTCACACTTCTCGGTATCCTGAACAAGATAGCCGGTGGGATTTTTGGAGCTCTTAAAACCGCAGTGATAATCGGGGCCCTATTGATCTATTTCGACAAGGTAAACGCTTCCACACAAATAATTAAATCCGAGACCATCGGCTCCTCAATTCTCTATAATCCGCTCAAGGATATCGGTGCCTTCGTTTTTGGAAAAGTCTTAAATAGAGGTGGAGAATAAACCAAATATTTCAATTTTGAGACATTGTGGTGATTTCCGTTCATCGGGAAAACAAAACTGTTCCTCTGAGTGCATTTCATCGATAAAATTGTGATTTAATATTTTTTCTGCCTAAAATTAGAATAGAATCTATACATTACTTCCCTCTATAGAGAGAACACGAGGACACCCCAATCTTTCCCTCCTACTTGCAAGAGAACACTATATGAAGATGAAATTGCCATTTGTAATGGCAGTGTGTTTTGTATTGCTGGCAAGTTGCGGTAATATTGAGAGCACTGAACTTACGGAGTTTCCCTCGGCAGATAATGACAAAGCCCTGGAAAATGAGCTGTTAGGCATTATCAATGCTCACAGATCTTCTTTGGGCTATTCACCCCTTCAATTTAGTTCGGTAGCCTACCAGTATGCCAACAATCACACAGATTATATGATTTCCCAGGGTGGCTTGAGCCACGATAACTTCAACGCCAGAGCATCCAGTATTTCTTCTGAGGCTGATGCTGAGATGGTTGCTGAGAACGTGGCAAAAGATTACGCAAATGCGGCCGCGGCATTTGAGGGTTGGTTAGAGAGCGCCGATCACCGACAGACCATGGAGGGCGATTTTACACATACAGCATTAAGCGTTAAAAAAGATGTTCAGGGAACGTATTTCTACACTCAACTCTTCTATCGTTAAGTCGCGCTAAAACGTATACTTTTATTAATTTTGAAAGATGTGAAATTCTCCGAGGGATTGATTTTATTCATCAGTTAGACTGTGGTATAAATTACAATTTCAGTGAGCTAAGCGTTGCACAAATATTCGGACTATGTCAATTAAGCCGCCTTTTAATCTCAATAAGTGGATCGAAGAAAACAGGGATACACTTAAACCCCCGGTAGGGAATAAAAATTTATACAGCGATGCAGGCGATTATATCGTAATGGTGGTAGCTGGGCCTAATGCCAGAAAAGACTACCATTATAATGAAACCGAAGAACTATTTTATCAGCTGGAAGGGCAGATTGAGGTTCACATACAGGAAAACGGTGAGAAGAAAACACTTAAGCTCGGTCCGGGTGATATGTATCTGCATCCCGCAAAAGTACCTCATTCCCCTGTTCGGCATGAAGGTTCTATAGGGTTGGTGATAGAACGCAGGAGAGATGAGATGAAAGTCGATGACGGTCTTCTCTGGTTCTGCGATAATTGCAACAACAAGCTCTATGAAGCTTATTTTACTTTACACGATATTGAAAAAGACTTTTTAAGTCACTTCAAACATTTTTACGGTTCTGAAGAATTGAGAACCTGTAAGCGATGTGGAACGATTATGGAGCTTGATGAACGTTTTATAGCTAAAGACTAATTTTTATGGAAATAACTGCTCAAATTATTACAGGTCTGGTCGCCGCTCTTCATTTGTATTTTATGTGGTTCGAAATGTTTGCATGGACAACAAAGGGTAAAAAGATATTTAAACAATTTCCCGCTGATCTCTTCGAGCCTACAAAAACATTGGCGGCTAACCAGGGATTATACAACGGCTTTCTGGCCGCAGGATTAATTTGGAGTTTCTTTATCCAGGATCCTATCTGGAGAACCAATGTCGCTGTATTCTTTTTAAGTTGTGTGCTTATTGCCGGTATTTACGGCGCCTTTACAGCGCATAAAAAAATCTTCTTTATTCAGGGTCTTCCTGCCCTTATCGCCTTGCTTTTTCTGATCCTGAACCGACTGTAAATAAGCAGTGGGCATAAGGGATGAAGCGGAGTATTATTCGTAGATTTGCAAAAAATAACAATCCAGGTATAAATAGTTATAATATGGCAGAAGTCGCGGTTGATTATGGAATTCAGAAAGCCCTTCATCAATTAGGAATCCAACCTCTGAATGAAGGCACATCTACAGGTAAGAACTTTTTCTCTTCGGCTGAGATCATTAGTTCTTTTTCACCGGTAGATGGGGCGCTAATTGCTAAAGTTAAGAGCAGTTCCAAAGAAGACTACGAACAAGTGATTTCAACCGCAGTTGGAGCATTTGAAATATGGCGGAAAAAGCCGGCTCCACTTAGAGGCGAGATTGTAAGGCAATTTGGTGAAAAGCTTCGGGAGTTAAAAGAGCCTCTTGGAAAGCTGGTATCCTATGAAATGGGTAAATCTTACCAGGAAGGGCTGGGTGAAGTACAGGAGATGATAGATATATGCGATTTTGCCGTTGGATTGTCCCGGCAATTACATGGACTGACCATGCATTCGGAAAGACCCGGTCACCGTATGTACGAACAGTACCATCCGCTGGGGATTGTAGGTATCATCTCTGCTTTTAACTTCCCGGTAGCAGTCTGGGCCTGGAATACGGCATTGGCGTGGGTATGTGGGGATGTATGTGTTTGGAAACCATCTGAGAAAACACCACTATGTGGGATTGCCTGCCAGAATATTGCTGCCGCAGTTTTTGCTGCCAACGGCTTGCCGGAAGGCATCTCCTGTCTGATCAATGGCGATTACAGGGTTGGAGAATTTATGACCCAGGATAGACGAGTCCCGCTCATTTCGGCCACCGGTTCTATCAGGATGGGGAAAATTGTTGCACAGGCAGTGGCGGCCCGCTTAGGCAAATCACTGCTGGAGTTAGGGGGCAACAACGCCATTATTGTTACCCCGGATGCCGATATCAAGATGACAATTATCGGGGCCGTTTTTGGAGCGGTCGGTACAGCCGGTCAGCGTTGTACCTCTACCCGGCGACTCATAATTCACGAATCAATTTACGATAAGTTGAAAAACTCTCTTGTAGATGCATACAATCAACTACGCATCGGAAATCCGCTGGATGAAAACAACCACGTGGGACCACTGATAGACAAGGATGCAGTTGCGAATTACAAGCATGCACTCGAACAAGTCATTGAACAGGGAGGTAAACTCCTGGTTGAAGGCGGTATTCTTGAAGGAGAGGGATATGAAAGTGGTTGTTATGTAAAACCGGCCATTGCCGAGGCAGACAATAGTATGGAAATTGTGCAGCACGAGACTTTTGCACCGGTACTGTACTTACTAAAATACAAGGGTGAAGTAACCGATGCAATCGCAATTCAGAATAATGTAGTGCAAGGACTTTCATCAGCGATCATGACGAATAATTTACGAGAGGCAGAGAAATTCCTCTCAGCTTCGGGAAGTGATTGTGGCATTGCCAATGTAAACATAGGTACTTCGGGCGCAGAAATTGGAGGCGCTTTTGGAGGTGAAAAAGAAACTGGCGGGGGCAGGGAATCCGGATCCGATGCATGGAAGATCTATATGCGCAGACAAACAAATACTATCAACTACACAGAAGAATTGCCCCTGGCACAGGGCATCAAGTTCGACCTGTAAAAAACAACTGCCGATCCTTTAGCTCCTTCATTACACCCGAGGGGTAACTGGCTCAAAGGATCGGCAGTGGTATGGCCAATTTTAGTTCCCCGGCTATTATTCCTTCAAAACAGAAGTTCTTACATGGACGGTTTTATGAGTAGCCCAACTTCCCTGAAGTAGGTTCTGCAACCCGAGGAGAACAACCATACAGAAAAAATTTGCAAATCTTTGGATTTTCTTTTTCATTACAACAACCTTTTTAAAGCATTTACTCTATAAACTTAGGCCTTGGTATCTGAATATCACAATAGAATTGTACGGTCGACTCGCGTTCACACACGAATAGTATCTGTAAGTGTGTAAACGGGATAAATTAAAAATCCGCCGTTATTGAAATTACAATTACGGCGGATCCTTCCAAACTAACCAAACTAAACTAATTCAAACACTTTCTTAGCTAATGGGATTTTGAAAACCCTATCTCAATGCCGAAACCTTGTCGGGAGAAATAGGGTTTTTTCCCACTCTTTAAAACAAATATCTATAATATGCATTCCAATACACAGCAAAAAGTTGTAGATGGTACTAAATATTGTATATATGACATCAAAGTCCCTATCAATTGAAATCCGGAGGTATGTTTTAAAGTAATATTCTATTCTTTTTGACCTGTATGAAGCTACCTTCTATCGAATTCTTAACAAGAATTTAAGAATTTTTAATACATTGTATAGGGCGCCTCTCTTTTCTATTTCCATGAGGGAATATTGATCAGCAGTTAAACTTTAATCTAATTAACAAGGTGAAGCTACCACTAAACTAAAAAAATGGACATAGCAAACGTAGACACAGGATTTTGGATAATACTCGTTTTAGTCGGACTTATCTTTGGAATTATAGGTTTTTTTATCGGCAAGACCCGCTCAAATACAACTGAGTTAGAGGGCAACATAAAGGAATTGAAAATTGCCAATAATCAGTTACATTCAGATTTGGATAATTGCCAGGAGAAACTAGATCAGCAAAGTGAGCAAATAGGTCAGCGACAACCTCAATTCAATGCTAAAGCCGCACAATCCTCATTCGGCAGATTCGTAAAACAAGACGATCTTAAAATTGTAGAGGGGATCGGTCCTAAAATAGAAGGGCTCTTTCATAATTATAACATCAAAACCTGGAAATCCTTGTCGGACGCATCTGTTGCAAAGTGTCGTGAGGTTCTTCAATCAGGTGGTGAGAAATACAGAGTTCACGATCCCGCTTCATGGCCTATGCAGGCAAAAATGTGTTACGAAGGCAAGTGGAAAGAATTATACCGGTGGCAGGAGGAGCACAAGCATGGTAAACTTTAAACCCGGATTAAAGTAACCCATTGGCTTCGACCCAGCTGAAACGGTACTGATCTTCAGGAATCTTCATTCGATTCGAAATACGCTGTAACCTATCGGGCAGATTCATTAAAAAATCCCTTGCCTTTTCAGCTTCATCGGTCAGGCTTCTAAGTGATGCCAGGTCCCAATAACTGTTGAGTTTACCCAAAATATCAATATAGTCCTGGGAAGTGTAAACCCCTAATCTCTGGGCACAATTCGAAAAATTCTCAAACGCCTGGCCAATCATCCCGCCCGACTCTCGAAGAAAATGGGCAGGCATCACAATCTTGCGTTTCATCATGTCTGCATATGCAAGAATCATCCCGTTGGGTTCCTGACCTAAAATAGTTTTTACGAATTCGCGGTATGCCAAATGATGCCTCATTTCGTCTCCTGCTATTATTTGACACATTTTACTGAGTAAGGAATTCCCTTGTTTCCTGGCTAATTGGCCCACTCGTTTGTGTGAAATATTGGTTGCAAGTTCCTGAAATGTAGTATATACAAAATTCTTATACGGATCCCTGTCGGTTCCTATATCAAAACCATCATTGATCAGATGCTGTGTAGAGATCTCCACCTCTCTCATATTTACACGTCCCGACAAATAGAGATACTTATTTAACACATCTCCATGCCGATTTTCCTCGGCTGTCCAGGCACGAACCCACTTAGACCAGCCCCCGTTTTCATGTTGATTAATCCCTTCAACATCCATAAGCCAGGACTCATAGGTAGGCAAGGCCTCTTCTGTAATCGTATCTGCTACAAGAGTAACCCAGAAATCATAACTCAGTTCCTTTGCTTCTCCCCTTATTTTCTCTACTTCGTCCATAAAATTGTCGGCCTGTGAATCCGGGAGAAAATCTGATGGTTGCCAGAGTTCCTCAATGGGCACCAAATAGTTATCCATAAATCCGAGAACCTGTGGTTCTATGGACTGCATCACCTCTAGTCGAATATTTTTCCGGAGTACTGTCATGATTTACAAAGAAAGCCAAATATTAATAGCTCGACCCTTAAATATCACATAAATTTCAATTTCTCCCCATCTCCTGTGGATACAGGCTGTATACAGCTTCGCTCTGCCAAATCTCTTTGGTATCCACATCGATAACAGACAGCGGCCCTTTAAATGCGGCCCCTGTATCTGCATTCCAGACATTAGCTGCTTTGTAAGGTGTCGTTTTTCCAATTCTTGTTACCGGTGTATGGCCAATGTAAATCTCCTTGTAGTGTGAAAGTCTTTTTGGATAGTGCGGATCATTTGGAGCCAATTCCGGGTTTATTGCCAGGGCCATTTCCCAAAGTGTGCGATCCCAGTAAAACATCTTGGAGAAATGCTCGTATTCTACTCCGTGCATGTTCGTAAAACCGGCGTGGATAAACAAGCGTTTTTGATCGTCCAGATAATAATTCTCCAGGTCTGAGTAAAACTGAATATGAAGTTCTCGGATATCCCTGCTAAGTCTTTCATAAGATTCCCTCGTAGCACTACCTCCATGCTTTAACCACATAGGATTATCCCTGGCCGTCTTTAGCCAGGACTCACATAATTCATCGTGATTACCTCGCAAAAAGATACAGTCATGTCTGGTTTTAAGGTCAATAAGAAAATTTACTGTTTCTGCGGCTTCGCTCCATCCATCCACATAGTCACCCAAAAAAATAAGCTTGTCTTCTTCTGCCACTTCGGCCCGTTTCAATACCTGCAGGAGCGCCTTCAAACCTCCATGGATATCGCCGATTACCAGTGTTCTCATTGGACAAAAATCGATATAAAATTCAGGATAATCACAACAAAGAAGATTAAAATTTTGGTCTGGGACTGGATTTCTGTTTACTTTGGAAATTCCTATAAGATCAGGAATATGAAAAAGGTTTATTGCATCGGAGAACTTCTGATAGATTTTGTTGCGGAAAAGCAGGGCAGTGATCTTTCGAAGGCTATTGAATTTACTAAAAAAGCAGGTGGAGCACCTGCTAATGTGGCCTGTGCCATTTCCAAACTCGGCGGGAATAGTGCCTTTATAGGTTGTGTGGGGAAAGACCCTTTTGGCGCATATCTGCTTGGAATTCTTACAGATTCCGGTGTGGATGTTTCACTGGCCCAACGATCAGATATTTTTACCACACTCGCTTTCGTGTCAATGGCGGAAGACGGTGAAAGAGATTTTGTTTTTAGTCGTGGGGCAGATAAGGAATTAAAATACCAATCTTTCATTAAAAAAGATTTTCAAGACAGTATTATTCATTTTGGTGCCGCAACCGCCTTGTTGGGAGGCAATTTAGAAAGTGCGTATAGCCATTATTATATCGACGCGCTTACACAAAATTCATTTATCAGTTTCGACCCTAACTACAGGGTTGATCTCTGGCAAGATAATAAAGAGGTATTTATTAAAAAGTGTCTGCCATTTATAGAAAAGGCACAGTTGTGCAAATTTAGCCTTGAAGAAGCTCTTTTGTTATCAGCACAGGATAACATTGAATCGGCATGCAGGGAATTACACGGATTAGGTGCCCAGATTATCGCCGTCACACTCGGACATGAAGGGACCTATGTAAGTACGGCCGGTACCCAGGCAATTGTTCCCAGCATTAAGGTTAAGGCTGTAGATACTACAGGGGCTGGCGATGCTTTTATAGGATGCTTACTTCAGCAGATATCAACACTGGACCATGCTGAGGATATTCTGAAGCAAGATGAAAAACTGTTAGAAATGGTAGCTGTGGCTAATAAGGCTGGCGCATGGACCACCACCAACTACGGGGCCATTGAATCGCTACCGGATCAAAATCAATTAATCTCCTAAGATGAATCAGGCAGCACTGCACCTGTTCCTGGCTTCAGAAGAATTGCGGGAGCCTGAAAATGCTGATCAAAAGCAGTTGTTCGATCTTCGGCTTAAAACGAATCTCGCTTACATCCAGCATCTTTTCTTTGAGCTTTATCCGGAAGAAACGCATCTCGGATCATTTAAAAAACTACTGGCACTACTTCCTGAATTATTTGAAAAAAGGCCGGCACATCTTCGCTTACTCGACCTGAAACGCCTGGCGAAAGGAAACTGGTATCAAAGCAACGAAATGGTGGGGATGCAACTCTACGTGGATCGTTTTAACAAGGATTTGAAAGGCTTGAATGAAAAATTACCCTATTTAGAGGAATTAGGTATTAACTTCTTGCATTTAATGCCTATTACCAAAAGGCCCGATGGTCCGAATGACGGGGGTTATGCAGTAAACAGCTATACGGAGGTAGATAGGAAATTTGGCACGAAGGCCGATTTGAAAAAACTAATTAAATCCATGCATGAAAAACAAATGTATATCATGCTGGACTTTGTGGTAAACCACACCTCTGATGAATTTCCATGGGCTAAAAAGGCCGCTGCGGGAGTTAAGAAATACCAGGATTACTACTACGCCTTTCCCGACCGTCGGATACCGGATGCCTTTGAAGAAACACATCCTGAAGTTTTCCCACAGTCTTCGCCCGGAAATTTTACCTACAATAAGGAGATGAAGCAATGGGTGATGACAGTTTTTAACGACTATCAATGGGATCTTAACTATAAGAATCCGGAGGTCTTTATAGAAATGCTGAAAAACCTGGTCTCCATGGTGAATTTAGGGGTCGACATGGTGCGTTTCGATGCCCTGGCCTTTCTGTGGAAAAAAATCGGGACCATATCGCAGAACCTCCCTGAAGCTCACATGCTTATTAGTCTGTTTCGTCTCAGTTTGCAAACCATTGCCCCAGGGGTGGTATTACTGGCCGAAGCTATTGTGGCCCCGCTCGACATCATAAAGTATTTCGGTCAGGGTACAATGCGAGGAAACGAATGTGAAGCGGCATATAACGCTACACTTATGGCATTGTTATGGAACTCGATTGCCACCAAAAAGACACTGTTGCTCTATAAAAACCTCATCAATCTACCTTCCAAACCTGCTGAAGGGACCTGGATCAATTACATTCGCTGCCACGATGATATTGGTCTCGGTTTCGATGATAGATTTATCCATGAAGTAGGTTGGGACGCCACTTCACACAGAAGGTTTCTGTTGAACTATTTTTCGCAGAAACTGGAATGGTCTCCTTCAATAGGTCAAATATTCATGTACAACCCCAAAACAGGCGATGGCAGGGTCACTGGTAGTTCAGCCTCACTATTAGGCCTTGAAAAAGGCCTCAAAACAAAAGATGAGCAGATGGTACAGCAAGCCGTTGACAAAATAGTTATGTTGCACGGCATCATCCTATCATACGGGGGGATCCCCATGATTTATGCCGGAGATGAATTAGGCGCACTGAATGACTATACTTATTTGAACCAAAAGGATAAAAGAGATGACAACAGGTGGCTGAACAGACCAATTCACGACTGGACTGCCGCAGAAGCTATCAAACAAAAAGGGAGTATAACTGCCAGGATATACCAAAGAATTAAACGTTTGATTGAGTTGCGGAAAGCTAATATTGCGTTGGCAGAATACCAACCTGCCATACTTCATGAGCCAAACAATTCACATGTTTTTGTTTATGAGCGAAAAAGCGATTCGGGCAAGAGTATTTTGGTTCTCTGCAATTTTGATGAGAAAGAACAGCTAATAGATTCCAGCTGGATAGCTGCCCTGGGCTATGTTAAAAAATCGAAATACTTTGATCTTATTACTGCGCAGGAGGGAAAGATGAACAGTGGCCTGCTAAATCTGAAGCCATTTGAAAATCTATGGCTTCTTGCGTATTAGTTGTATTTCACTTTCCGCAATATTCTGAGCGATTCCTTAAGTGATTGGTAAATCCCGTTATCGTATTTTTTAAGTAAAGCTTTTGCGAGATCGAGCTGATCAATAGCTTCCTCAAACTCGTTCAGGTAACAGATGAGATATGTTGCAGGCAGGTGTTTGAGATCCTTTAATTCACCGGGTTTCAGTGAAATTCCCTTTTCGATTTTTTGAAGCAGTGCATTGTTGGCATTGTAAATATGGTGCAAGGTCTTCTTGTCGTATTGAGGAGCTTCAAAAACAAGTTTGGTCTGTATCTGGTAGGTTCCGTTATCGGTGAAGGTGATAACCAATTTCTCGAGAGGAAAATAACTCTGTTCGCTACCCAGCCCTAATTGCACATATTCCATTATGGAAAAAGAATGTTCATCAATTTCAATGGAAATATCGTCGAGGGCCGAATAGAACAGTCTCACCTGTTCATTGATTAATTCAATATCAACTCTTGAGTAATAGAATTTGTCATTCACACGTTTTTGTTTTCCCGCCCAGCACAGAACAAATTGTTCTTTGAATACCTTGTAGTGGCTGCTTAAATCTCTATGCCTGTTATTTATAAAATCAATAACTCCGTCCAATGTGAGTTCAATATTATTCCTGGCGTGCAGTTCAATTCTTGAAACGATTTCGGAATTGATATCCTTCAATTCGATATCAAAAACCTTGGGAAGACTGATGCTGCCTTCGCGAAGGAAAACCGATCCGCCATAGTATTTCCAAATATTCTTTCTCAAAGAGCAGATTTTCCCCTTGGAGCTAATGGTGACAAGCCCAACCACTTTTCCTTCAGGAAGGTGTGGAAACGGGATGTTTTCATATGAAATTAGCGGTGGATGATCGAGATAGGCGTTTACGAGATTTTGGATCTTGCTATCATCAAAAAAATCGACCCCTACAATCTTGTTGTCCTCATCCTCCACCCCAATAACAATATATCCGTTATTTCCGGGATTGCTATTAGCTAAGGCACAGACGTGTTTCAAAAATTTTGCCTTCCCTTCTTTATGACCAATATTGATAGAACGTTTCTTGTCATAAAAGCTGTTCTCATCATTATGTGCTAAAAGATTTTTAACTAATAGGCGTTTGTTGATCATAAGTCCTTCTTCACTATCGTACTGCTCGCCTGTGCAGTAGGCATCACAACAAGGTCTGCTATATTCACACGAAGCGGCCGGGAGATTACAAAATAAATGATTTCGGCAATATCTTCAGGGGTAAGTGGATCGTATCCCTGATAAACAGTATCGGCACGATCACTATCTCCCTTAAAACGAACATCACTGAATTCAGTTTCCACCAAGCCAGGATTCACAGCGCCCACCCGGATTCCATAGGTATTTAAATCGATTCGCATAGCCTGGTTTAAGGCATCTACCGCATGCTTGCTGGCACAATAGACATTACCTTTTGGATAAACTTCCTTTCCGGCTGTAGAACCAATATTAACAATATGGCCCTGCCTTGTCTTTACCATTCGGGGTAAAACAGCTTTGGATACATAAAGCAGACCTTTTACGTTAATGTCAATCATCGCGTCCCAATCGTCCAGGTTTCCTTTATCTATAGGATCGAGACCATGGGCGTTTCCCGCATTGTTGATCAATATGGAAATATTTGTAAACGCTTCGGGTAGTGATTGAATAGCCTTTGCCACGGCATCGCGGTTGCGTACATCAAACTTTAAGGTGACAACCTCTGTTAGCTGGTCTAATTCTTTTTTAAGTTGATCGAGCCGTTCTTTTCTTCGCCCGCAAAGCACCAGGTGAATGCCATTTTTGGCGAATCTTCTTGCGGTCTCCCTACCAATTCCACTAGTAGCACCGGTAATTAAAGCTATTTCCTGCATATTACTTCATTTGAGAATTAAGGTACCTTTTGCCCGAGTGAGGCTGTGTGCAATAGAAACCAATCTTCCAATTCTAAATCGATCTTAGTTGCATTAGTCGCATCCACCAGGCGATCCGGATCGGTGGTCCCCACCACCGGGTACACAAAGGCGGGGTGTTTTAAGATCCAGGCCAACAATAATTGGCTGGCATCTGCATTGTATTTAGGCTGGAGTTCTTTAATAATTCTATGAATCCTGTTTTTTTGTTCACTATCATCCCCGAAGTAACCACCCAGCGGGCTCCAGGCCATGGCCATTCTTTTGTTAGTTATGCAATCGTCAAGAGTGCCGTCGAACATCACCTTATCTGCCATCAGTGAAAATTCAATCTGATTCCCTGAAACGTGCACAGCAGCATCGATCATTGCTATCTGTGACGGAGAAAAATTAGACACCCCGAATTCCCTTATTTTTCCTGACTTGGTAAGTTGGTTAATTGCTTCTGCAATTTCATCCGGTTCCATAAGCGGGCTCGGTCTGTGTATCAGAAAAATATCCAGATAATCGGTTTCAAGGTTTTTTAATGATTCTTCTGCAGACCAAATGATATACTCTTTTGCGTAATTATAGTGCTTTATCCTATTATCTCTGGCATCACAGACGTACTGAATTCCACATTTGCTGATCAATTGAATCTGCTCTCTGCCGATCCCGCTTTGCGTGAAAGCTTTCCCAAAATCAGCTTCATTGCCATAACCTCCGTAAATATCGGCATGATCAAAAGTAGTGATCCCATTATTCAGACAATGGTTCATCAACTCAGCCATGCCTTTCGTGGATAGTTTCTTTCCCCAGCTTCCCCAGGTCATGCTCCCGGCAATTATACGAGAATACTTCGTTTTGTTTTTCATATTTTTGACACAGTCTTACGGCTGTAATTATCTTTGGAAAATTATTAAAAGATCGTTGAAAATACCTGGTTATTACGTGCGATGTACAACAGGAAACCGGCCGGGTCAAAATATACGATAAATCCCTTAAATACTTCATAAAACTTGGGCTTCACCGCATTTTTTAACCAATCGTTAACAGCACTTGAATAAATAAATTTTCAATTTGCGCCTTACTGAAAAACCAACTATTTGATATACAATTCGTAATAAAGACTTTATGGAGGAAAATACTACTGTGGATATTAGCGCTGTGAATGAGAAAATTGCTCAGGAAAGCGCTTTTATAGATTTGCTTTTATTGGAGATGAATAAGGCGATCGTTGGGCAACGGCAAATGGTTGAACGCTTGCTTATCGGCCTTTTAGGCCAGGGTCATATTTTACTGGAAGGTGTACCCGGATTGGCTAAAACACTCGCGATTAATACACTTGCCAATGCCGTAAAAGGCAGTTTTAGCAGGATTCAATTTACACCCGATTTACTCCCTGCCGATGTTATCGGTACGCTAATTTACAATATCAAAGAGAACGATTTCTTTATAAAAAGAGGACCGATATTTGCCAATTTTGTTCTGGCAGATGAGATCAACAGGGCTCCGGCCAAGGTTCAATCTGCCTTGTTAGAGGCCATGCAGGAGAGGCAGGTTACTATAGGTGACGAAACTTTTAAACTGGATGCGCCCTTCTTGGTAATGGCTACTCAAAACCCTATAGAACAAGAGGGCACCTATCCTTTGCCCGAAGCACAGGTAGACCGGTTTATGCTAAAAACTGTGATCGATTATCCAAAAATGAACGACGAACAACTGATTATCAGGCAAAACCTAAAAGGAGGTCATGAGCCAATAAAACCGGTAATTAGTTTAAAACAAATATTAAGTGCTCAGAAGGCCGTACGGGAGGTTTATATGGACGAAAAGATTGAAAGGTATATTTTAGACCTCGTCTTCGCCACCCGCTATCCGGAGAAATACAACTTGGCCGATTTGAAACCTCTTATCAGTTTTGGTGCCTCGCCCAGGGGAAGTATCAATCTGGCAAGCGCCGCAAAGTGCTATGCATTTATCAAACGAAGGGGGTATGTGGTGCCCGAAGATGTCAGGGCGATCGTACACGACGTACTTCGACATAGGATAGGGATTACTTATGAAGCTGAAGCTGAAAACGTCACCTCTGAAGAAATAATCAATCGAATCGTCAACGAGATTGAAGTACCATAACAGTTCAATGTTGATTCGCAAGGTTTATTGCAAAAATCGAATATTAAGATCACTAAACCGTTGAATCAGTAAACTGAAACCTTGAACCCTATGGATACCAAGGAGTTATTAAAGAAAGTACGAAAGATTGAAATCAAAACCCGCCGGCTCTCGGACCATATATTCGGCGGGGAATACCACTCTACTTTTAAGGGAAGGGGTATGACCTTCAGCGAAGTACGGCAATACCAGTTTGGAGATGATGTAAGGAGCATTGATTGGAATGTCACGGCCAGATACAATGAACCTTTTGTGAAGGTTTTCGAAGAAGAACGGGAGCTTACCCTGATGTTGTTGGCCGACGTGAGTGGTTCGGAACTCTTTGGTACTACCAATAGATTTAAGAAGGAGATCATCACCGAAATATCGGCGACCCTGGCATTTTCTGCCCTTCAAAACAATGACAAAGTCGGGTTGATTCTTTTTTCGGACGAAGTGGAACTGTTTATCCCTCCAAAAAAAGGTAAGAGCCATGTGCTTAGGATCATTCGGGAGCTGCTGGAATTCTCGCCGACCAGTAAGCGAACCAATATTGGTGAAGCGCTAAAGTTTCTCTCAAATGTGATAAAGAAAAAAGCCATTGTTTTTGTGCTTTCCGACTTCATTTCTGAGGATTACGAAAGAACCCTGAAAATCACGGGCAATAAGCACGATCTGACCGGGATAAGAATTTATGATCACCGAGAAGAAAAAATCCCGAACATCGGCATGGTTCAAATGCAGGATGCAGAAACAGGGCGTCTTTTGCTGGTAAATACAAAGTCGAGAAAAGTACGTCAGTCCATGAGAATTTTTACAGGGAACGGCTTGAGTATTTTAAGGATATTTTTGCCAAATCAGGTTGCGGTATCCTCCATTGCAGAGTAGATGAGAGTTATGTAAAAAAATTACTGGGGTATTTTAAGCGAAGAGGATAATGAGGATTGGGTACACAAAATATAAAAGGATGGTGGCAAAATGCGTAAAAACTTTCGTTTTGCTCATGAATATCTTTTTTCTGTCCTCATCCGTGGCGCAAACAAAGCCTCTTATTAATTCCGAAATAGATACGGGTCAAATACGAATTGGTGAACAAATACGATATAAGATCAGCGTAGTAACAGATTCATCATCGGTTGTATTTTTCCCTGAAGGGCAAACCTTCTCGCCCATGGAGACCGTAGAGGCATTTATGGCCGACACTACCAGGGTTCAAGATCGCATCAGTCTGCAAAAAACATATGCCCTTACCCAATTTGATTCTGGCTCATACACGATCCCAAGCCAGCGAATAGAAATTAACGGCGTGGGCTATTTTACAGATTCTGCTTCCGTAACCGTGGCTACTATTCCTGTAGATACGCTCGTACAGAAAATGTATGATATAAAACCCCTTATTGATATAGACCGAAATTACGCCGGATTGTGGAAAATAATTTTATGGATTCTACTTATTGTTGCTATAATCGGAGTATTTATCTATTTCTTTTTTTACAAGAAAAAGAAGCTCACAGAAGAAGAAGAAGAAGCGTTGTTACCCCCTTATGACAGGGCACTTCTCGAGTTGAAACGCCTGGAAAACTCCAAGTACCTGATTCAGGACGAATACAAAAAGTACTATTCGGAGCTTACAGCAATTGTGCGATCGTACCTGGAGGAGGATGCACAAATTTCGGCCCTGGAAAGTACTACCAGGCAGTTGATAGAAAAGTTAGAAATGCTAAAAGATGCAGGAGAATTGAAGTTGAGCAAGGATACAATTCGGCAGTTCAAAATGATCCTCCAAACCGCCGACCTGGTAAAATTCGCACGTTCCAAACCGGCCACTTCTCAGGCGGAGAATGACCGGGTAGCTGTGAAACAAATCGTCATAAAAACAAAAGAAGCCCTTCCGGAACCCACTGAAGAGGATCTGATGCAGAAGCAGGAGTACCTGGATGAAGTTGCACGAAAACAAAGGAGAAAAAATATCATCAAACTGGCCGCAGCTGTACTCATAGTACTTTTTGCAACTACAGCCGGCTTTACCGCATACTACGGACCTAAATATGTCTGGGATACAGTTACAGGTCATCCGTCTAAAAAACTGTTGGAAGGAGAATGGGTCAGAAGTTCCTATGGTTATCCACCCGTAATCCTGGAAACACCGGAAGTGCTGGTGCGCCAGGAAGTGAATCTCACATCTGAGACTATGGCGCAGTTTAAAGAATTACACAGCTTTCTGTATCAAAGTGAAAATGGGCTTTTCGCCGTGGGAGCCAGCTCAAAAACGCTAGTCGAAGCTAAAGAACCGGATTACGAACAAAGCCTTGAGCAAGTGCTGCTTGAATTTGAGAAAAATGGAGCACGCAATATTATTACCAAACAGGAAGAATTTACTACCTCGGGTGGAGTAAAAGGGGTTAAGATATACGGCAGTGGTACATTTGCCGAACCGGATACAAGGGACAGGATCAAAGGACAGTACGTAGTATTGATGTTCGGTGGTAATGGTTTTCAGCAACAACTGACACTGTCCTGGCAGGATGGAGATAATTATGCCGAAGAAATTATAGATCGAATTTTGAGTTCGTTCGATGTAAAAACCCAGGTCTGATGTTTACAAATGTAGAATTTGCAAATCCACAGTTTTTCTGGCTGCTTTTAATGCTTCCGGTGGCTTTGCTCTGGTACTATTTTAAGCGGCAGGAAGAGACGGCCTCTCTTAAAATGTCGAGCACTGCCGGCTTTACAGCCAAAAGCATTATTACAAGACTTAAACCGCTTCTTTTTGCTATGAGATTGTTAGCATTAGCAGCTATTATTACTGCCATGGCAAGGCCGCAAACTGAAGATATTTCTTCAAGAACCAAGACTACCAGGGGAATCGATATTGTGATGGCTATAGATGTTTCATCGAGTATGTTGGCCCGCGATCTGAAACCCAACCGCTTATCTGCCTTGAAAAGTGTGGCTGCAGATTTTATTAAACAAAGACCTAATGACAGGATAGGATTGGTGGCCTATGCCGGTGAAAGCTATACTAAAACACCTATTACCAGCGATAAGAGTATAGTCCTCGGTGCTCTTAGGGAGATTACCTACGGAGATTTGGAAGATGGGACGGCCATCGGCATGGGTTTAGCAACCTCAGTGAATCGCCTTAAAGAAAGCAAAGCCAAAAGTAAGGTGATTATTCTTCTTACCGACGGTGTTAACAATTCAGGTTTTATCGAACCACTAACCGCAACCGACCTCGCTCTTGAATACGATATCAAAACTTATACGATCGGTTTGGGAACTAATGGAAATGCCTTATCCCCTATAGCTTATAACGCAGACGGTTCGTTCAGATACGGAATGCGGCAGGTAGAAATCGATGAGGCCCTTTTAAAGGAGATCGCCGGACTCACGGGAGGAGAATACTTCCGTGCAACCGACAACGAGAAACTGGAAGAGATTTACGATGAGATCAATAAATTTGAAAAAACCGAAATAGAAGAATTCAGATATTACAAGTACGATGAGAAATTCCGCCCCTGGGTATTGTTGGGAGGATTCCTGATCTTGCTGGAGTGGTTCTTAAGAAATACAGTGTTTAGAAGTTTTATTTAGACAATGATACAGTTCGATCAAAAAATATATTTCTACCTTCTTTTCATTATTCCAATAATGATCATGCTTTTTTTGCTGCTTCAAATCTGGAAAAAAAGTACGCAAAGAAGATTTGCCAGCCCTGTGTTGTTCAAGCGACTAACACCGAACAGATCTAATTATAAATCATGGTTTAAACTACTGGTGTTAATTCTAGGCTTGTTCTTTCTGGTGGTAGGCCTAGTGAATCCTAAAATTGGCACCAAATTGGAAACGGTAAAAAGACAGGGAGTAGACATTGTCTTCGCTGTAGATGTATCTAAAAGTATGCTGGCGGAAGATATCGCGCCCAACCGGCTGGAGAAAGCCAAACGGCTTGTTTCGGAAATTATCAATCAGCTGGCGAGTGACCGAATTGGTATTATCGCATATGCAGGACAGGCATATCCTCAATTACCTATTACCACAGATTATGGGGCTGCCAAAATGTTTCTCCAAAGCATGAATACGAATATGCTTTCTTCACAGGGAACCGCTATAGATGCCGCGATTGAGCTCGCTTCTACATATTATGATGATGAAGAACAGACAAACAGGGTTTTATTTCTTGTTTCTGACGGTGAAGATCATTCGGAGGGGAAAGCTATAGACGCAGTTGATTTAGCTGTCGAAGCGGGTGTTATGGTCTATACTATTGGTGTAGGTAAACCGAAAGGAGGACCAATTCCTATAAAACGAAAAGGGGTGGTAGAGAGTCTGAAAAAAGACAGTAATGGTGAAGTTGTAATCAGTAAGTTGAATCAGGATGTCCTGCAAGACCTTGCTGATGAGGGTAATGGTCTGTATATAGACGGCAGCGATACAGAAGAAGCGGTTGATATAATCAAGGAAGAACTCGAAAAGATGGATAAGAAGGAGTTTGAGGCAAAACAGTTCGCAGAATTCAAAGACCAATTCCAGTGGTTTTTGGGGGCAGGTTTATTCTTCCTAATTTTAGACGTTTTTCTATTGGACCGAAAAACACGCTGGCTGCGTAAATTAAATCTATTTAATGAAAAAGAGATTCATTAAAATATCGCTGCTATTAATAATTGCTGGTCTTGGGTGTTTCACAACTAACGCCCAGGAAGAACAGGAAGTAGATAAGGTTGCCCTGGCAGAATCGGCCAACCTTACCTATGAAGCAAATAGGGAGCTGTCGGATAATAAATTTGTTGAAGCAGAAGTTGATTATAGAAGGGCTATTTCCAAAAGTGATAAAAATGTAGTTGCCCCGTATAATTTGGGAAATGCATATTATAATAATGAAAGTTACAGTGAGGCCTTTGGCAGGTTTAAAGAAGCTGGAGAATTATCAGAAGAAAAGCCGCCCAAGCACAAAGCCTACCACAATATGGGTAATGTGTTTATGAAGAACAAGGAATACGCCAAAGCTGTAGAAGCTTATAAAGAAGCGCTGAGAAATGATCCGACCGACGAGGAAACCCGTTATAACCTGGCCCTTGCAAAGGAAATGCTGAAAAAACAGCAAGACGAACAGAAGAACGACGACAACAAAGAAAACGAGCAGCAGGATCAGGATCAAAAAGAAGATCAGAATCAAGGCGAAGAGGAACAAGATGATCAACAGGATAAGGGTGAAGATGGTGAGGATAAAGACGAACAAAAGGATCAGAACAAGAAAGAGGATGGCGACGAACAAAAAGAGAAAGACCAGCAACCTAATGAAGGTGATGACCCCAAAAAAGAAAACAAACCCAGACCTAATCAACTTTCTCCCCAGCAGATAGAAAACTTACTGGAGGCCATGCAAAACGAGGAGAAGAAAGTGCAGGAAAAAATGGAAGCTAAAAAAGTAAAAGGAATTAAACAAAAGACTGAAAAAGACTGGTGAGAAAGATCTTGTTTCCATATTCGCTATTAATAGGCAGCTTTATACTCCTGCTTGGTTTACCTATGGCAGCACAGGAGAAACAAGGGGTGACTTTTGAAACGAAACTGAGCAAATCAAGGTTGGGCATCAACGAAAGACTCAGAGTTGACTTTACTATGAACAAAGATGGGGATGATTTTAATCCTCCTGATTTTCAAGGTTTTAAAGTTGTTATGGGACCTTCTCAGTCCATAAGTTCCTCCTGGATCAACGGTGTTCGCAGTTATTCCAAAACCTATTCTTATACGCTGTCCCCCACCTCAAGGGGTAATTTCATAATTAAGCAGGCAACTATTGTAATCGATGATAAAACATATAAGTCCCTTCCAAAGAAAGTGGAGGTAACTGCAGCAGTTGACAAACCAAGTGACCAGATGACTGTCGATGATATAGCTGACGAGAATTTACACCTGGTTGCCGAACTATCCAAAACTACCCCATATTTAAATGAAGCTATAAGTGTGGTGTATAAATTATATGTTAGTCCCAATATCCATGTCTCGAATTTCAGACCAATGGATAACCCCAAATACAATAATTTTTGGAGTCAGGATATTCAATTTAGCAAGTACGATGTGCAAAACGGCACCTATAAGGGCCAGGCCTATCGTTTCGTGATATTGAAGAAGGTAGTTCTTTATCCACAAAAGGCAGGACAGCTGGAGATAGAACCACTCTCATTGGATGTGACCCTGGATGTGCCTACGAACAGGCGCGATTTCTTTGGCGGCCGGATTTATACACAAACTAACAAGACGGTCTCTGCCGGTAAGCGGACCATCAATGTAAAAAAGCTGCCTGTTGAGGGCAGACCCGCAGATTTTAGCGGTGCTGTGGGCGAATTCGACTTTTTTGTGAGTGCGAGTAAAACAGAACTCAAAGCTTCCGAATCGCTACAGGCAGTTGTTGAAGTAAAAGGCAAAGGCAACCTTAAGTTGTTCCAATTGCCTGAACCAAATTTGCCTGGTTCACTTGAAGTGTATGACCCGGAATTCGATGTGGATGTACGGACCTCGCTTACAGGGATGCAGGGAAAGGTGAGTAATAATTATACCATTGTACCTTCTTTTAGGGGGAAGTATCCTATTCCCAGTATTTCCTTTAGCTATTTTAATCCCAAAACCGAAAAATACAGAACACTTAGCTCCGAAGAAATCCTTATTAACGTATTAGACGGTCCTTCAGCCAGTGGTATCACTACTTCGCCAAATATTTCGGGTAATAAACAGAGTGTGGTGAGCACCGGTATGCAATTTAATTTTATCAAATTGAAACCGGAATTGACAACTATTGGTAGTCAGTATTTCTTTGCCAGTCCCCGATTCTATGCATGGCTAATCTCTCCTTTATTATTAATCCCTCTGGTAATACTTTTTGGCAAAAAGCGTGAGGCCATTGCCAGTGATGAGATAGGAAACAAAATTAAACGAGCTAATAAGCTGGCCCGTAAGTTTCTGTCTACGGCAAAGAGGACACTGGGGAATAAGGAAGACTTTTATATTGCGCTGGAAAAAGCGCTGCACAATTACCTCAAGGCCAAACTAAAAATAGAGACTTCCGAATTCAGCAAAGAGAAAATTGCCAGTCTTCTGACAGAAAAAAACATAAACGAAGAAACTATTCAAGGTTTTATGGACTTGCTCCAGAATTGTGAAATGGCGCGTTATAGCCCCTTTTCTGAAGTCCAAATGCAACAGGATTACAACAAGGCCATTGAAGTGATTTCCTCTATTGACAAAAGATTGTGATGATGAAAAACACCTTCCTATTTGTTTTTCTGTTTTCGTGCTTAGCTACACTAGCTCAAAGCGAATCCCTATTTGAAAGTGCTACTGATTCATATAATGCAGGGGCGTATGAAAAGGCGATCGAGAGTTATAAGGAAATTTTGGACAGTGGAGAGCATTCGGCGGCATTGTACTACAATTTGGGCAATTGCTACTACAAGTTAAACCAGATAGCACCCAGTATTTATTATTATGAAAAGGCTCTCCTTCTGGATCCGGGAGATAAGGAAATAAAAAATAATTTGGCATATGCTCAACAAATGGCAATTGATTCCATCGAACCACTTCCTGAATCAGGATTGACAAGAATATACAATAGCATTATTGGTCTGTTTTCCTTTGATCAATGGGCATATTTTGCTGTGGTACTTATCCTAATATTTGTTCTGACTTACCTGGCCTATTATTTCCTGAGGTATTCTTCACATAAGCGAGCTGCTTTTCTCAGCAGTATGGTTTCTTTGATTATTGCCCTTATCTGTATTGTTTTTGCTTTTGTTCAATACGAACACTACATGTCTGAACAGCCTGCTATAGTTTTTGCAGAAGAATGCATGGTTCAATCAGAGCCTAATAACAGAAGTACAGAAGTCTTTTTACTTCATGAAGGGACTAAAGTTAAAGTAATTGATGGTCTTGAGGATTATAAGAAGATAGAATTAGCCGATGGAAAAGTTGGCTGGGTACAACAGGACGATATTAAAATGTTGAAAGATTTTTAATATTCCCTTAACAAGGATCTTTAATAATCCTATTATTTTTGTAGACTAAATTACCTCTACTCATGATTTTTAGCCTTGTTTTTTTGTCAAAAGGAAGAAGCAATATAGGAATCTGGTAGGAAGATAATCAGACTATTATGAAAGCACATACAAAAGAAACTCAAGCCGCCATTTCTCCTTTAAATGCTATTGAAATCCTAAAGGATGGCAATCGTAGATTTATGAAAAATCAACATGCCGACAGGGATTTATTGGAGCAGGTGGCCGATACTGCAACAGGGCAGTACCCTTTCGCAACTATTTTGAGCTGTATTGATTCACGTGTGTCTTCAGAGCTCATTTTTGATCAGGGCGTCGGGGATATTTTTAGTGCGAGGGTAGCGGGTAATATTGTAAACGAAGACCTGCTTGGAAGTATGGAATTTGCCACAAAGTTGGCTGGTACTAAACTGATAGTGGTATTGGGCCACAGCAGTTGTGGTGCAGTTAAAGGAGCGGTTGATGGAGCCCAATTAGGTAACCTAACGGCTCTTTTGAGCAAGATTCAACCCGCTGTGGCTGCAATTACAGATCCTGCCGATCCGGAGTCGAGAAATTCCAAAAACCTGGATTTCGTGAATCATGTAGCTGAAAAGAACGTTTCCCTTACGATCGAAAATATCAGGCGTGAAAGTCCGGTGATGAAAGAACTCGAAGATAGCGGAGCAATCAAAATTATCGGCGGTATGTATGATATTGATACTGGCGAAGTACGTTTTTTTGATTAATAAACATTAATTATTTTATGGAATGAGGTCCGTGAAATCTTTAACCTTGGCCTTCTCCTAGTAAAAAGTTCTATATATTTAAAGTTTTAGGACAGACTGGATATGACCAACCTCTTTACAAACCTCAAGGGTGATTTATTTGGCGGTATTACTGCCGGAATCGTAGCCCTCCCATTAGCGCTTGCGTTTGGCGTAAGCTCCGGTTTAGGCCCGAGCGCCGGATTATACGGGGCAATTTTTATAAGTTTTTTTGCTGCCTTATTCGGCGGAACAAACACTCAGATTTCAGGGCCAACTGCTCCAATGACCGCTGTGAGTATGGTGATTATAGCAGGTATCGTCGCCATATACGACGGGAGTGTGGAAAAGGCCCTGCCGGCAATTCTTACAGTTTTTTTACTCGCCGGACTTATGCAAATTGGGTTAGGATTGTTGGGTATCGGTAGGTATATCAGGTATATTCCGTACCCTGTTGTCTCCGGATTTATGACTGCAATCGGGGTCATCATCATCATTACACAAATTCTTCCGGCGCTTGGTTATTACCCAAAAGAAGACCAAAACTGGGTGTCACCTTTTAAACCCGAGGCAGAAGAACTTATTCTTGAGAATATTCTTAAAGAAGAAGCCGGGGAGGGTATTCTTGTTCTGGAAGACTTTGAGGAAACAATTACCCGTGCCAGTGAAATTACAGAGCAAACTATTGCAGAAGAAGCTAAAACACTGGCTGCTAAAGAGGCCTCAGGGGTCATGGGGGCCATCAATGTACTGCCCCGTGCACTTGATAATATAAACTGGCTTGAAGTAATTTTGACACTCTCGACAATTATTATCATTTATGGCTTTAAACGTATAACCACAGCTATTCCCAGTACGCTTATAGCGCTTGTTTTAGTTTCCGGTGTTGCATACGGTTTTGGGTTGGATTACAGAGCAATCGAAAAAATACCTGAGGGCTTCCCAATGCCCAATTGGGAGATATTTTCTTCATTCAAAGCAGGGAGAATTACACCCTATGTTTTCACGGCCCTCACACTGGCGCTCCTCGGTGCAATAGACTCTTTACTGACTTCGGTGGTTGCCGACAATATGACAAAAACAAAGCACAAACCGAACAAGGAATTAGTAGGCCAGGGTATCGGTAATACAGTTGCCTCCATTTTTGGTGGCCTCCCGGGAGCCGGTGCAACAATCCGTACCGTTGTAAATATCAACTCAGGAGGCAAGACCCGTCTTTCGGGGATGATCGCCGGTATACTCCTTCTGGTCATCCTTCTGGCCATGGGACCGATAGCATCTCAAATACCAGCTGCTGTATTGGCAGGGATATTAATCACAGTGGGGATCAGCGTAATGGACTATAAAGGCTTGAGGGCGATCCCGAGTTTGCCTAAAGACATCACCCTGGGACCATTAAAGC
>JBPCUI010000273.1:0-2594 GCA_051011235.1 Flavobacteriaceae bacterium | reverse complement strand
TGGCGTTTTCGACGAATACAGTGGAGAATTGCGTGAAAGTGTCTCTGATTCGATAACTCAAAAAATAGAGCGTTGAAAGCTATGAAGTCAGTTTACATACTTTTGGTCGCCTGTTTGGGCATACAATCCATACAAGCCCAGGACTCACTCTTAACACGGGAACAGGCTATTGAAATTGCACTTGACAAAAATTTTGGAATTGCCATTGCCAAAAATCAAGTGGCTATTGCCGATAATAATAAAAGCCTTCTTAATTCCGGTTTCCTTCCGGTTGTTTCGGCTTCAGGAGGTGCAAACTATAACAGGGATGATTCTGTGATCGAATTTCCGGGACAGCTCTTGGAAAATGGCGATCCCCGACCGGATATTATCATAGACCAGGCTGAAGCCCAACGCTACAACGGCGGCGTTGCAGTAAATTATACCTTATTCGATGGCTTAGGCCGACATTACAACTACAAAAGGCTTAAAGAAGAATACGACCTTACTGAACTTCAGGCCCGCGAAACCATTGAGAATACGCTGCTTCAACTCTTCAGTGTATATTTTGAAGTTGCAAGGCTATCAGAGAATGAAAATTTACTTGCGAATGCATTGGAAGTGTCAAAAGATCGGATTCGACGGGCAGAATACGCCTTCGATTACGGACAGAACACCAAACTGGACGTCTTGAATGCGAGAGTAGATGCAACCAATGACAGTATCAATTTCCTAAATGCGCGCCAGCAGTTAATAAATGCCAAACGGGATTTGAATGTTGTCCTCAACAGGGAGTTACAAACCGGTTTTAATGTAGATACGGTAGTCCGTTTTATTCCCCGACTTCAATTGGATGATTATTTGGAAAGCGCAAAAGATAATAATGTGGCGCTGTTGCAGACAGAGAAGAATGCAAAGATCAACGCCTATGATATTAAAATAAGTCGTGCTGGTTATTTACCAACACTAGGGCTATCGGGAACCTATGGCTGGAACCTGAACCAGAGTGCCCCATCGGCTTTCTTTCCGGGAACGAATAATGAGAATTGGAATTTTGGCTTGGGTGCGAGTTTAACCTGGAACATATTTGATGGAGGCGGTACAACTGTTCGGGTGAAGAATGCGAAGATCGCATTTGAGAATCAGGAATTGCTGAACGAGCAGATTGAGTTGGAAGTAGGTCGTGATATATCTAATGCACAGACCATTTATCAAAACCGACTTGACGTTTATGAGATTCAGGAACAGAACGTGATCACTAACCAGAATAACTTTGAGCGCTCCCGTGAGGAATACCAATTGGGACGGATCACATCTATAGAATTTCGCCAGGCACAGGTAAATTTATTGAACGCACAGACCAGTAAAAATTTGGCGAAATACAATGCAAAACTGGCAGAACTCCAGCTATTACAGCTTACCGGTCAACTTCTGAATACACCCCTGTAAATCCATGATAGAACATGGCTTCCAATGCCCGTATTGCTGGCAGGAGATATCCATGCTCTTAGACCCTTCAATACCAAAACAAGAATATATTGAGGACTGTGAAGTCTGCTGTAACCCCATTAGAATTACTGTAGGTTTTGAGGCTAATGAACTGACAGCTTTTGAGGGGAGTCAGGTTGATTGATTTGGTGCTTGGATTTTAGTCGATTCCCAATTCTTTATCCCATGCCGGATCCCAGTCGCCTTCTTCCTTTAGATAGGTAATGATTTCAGCGCGCTTCTGATGTATATCATCTTGAATACGCGTGAATAATTTTTGATACCTGGGATCGTCCTCAAACAATCGGTAAGATCCTGCATTAAGGTCCGTATAAATATCATGTTTATTATTACGTTCAAAATAATATTCTTCCAATACCGACAAAAAAGTCTCTATATCATTTTTCGCATAGGCGCAATCTAACTTACAACCTCGTATTTGTCGCTTTTGATAAGCCCCGCTTGCTAATTTCTCATCAAAGAAATCACATAATATTTTGGATAAGGCATCTGCCTTTTCATGATTTCCTTCTATTCTGAGGTATTCGATGTAACCTGCCAATATCAAATCTTCCCAAGTTTCTGCTAACTGCTCCTTGGCCTGCTCAGGATCTGATAATTCTGGAAACGACTCCTCAAACAGTGCTAAAGCTTTCTGATTATCGTCCATTAGGGAATATGTCCATGCAAGGTCTGCAGCGTACGTAGAGGGATCTAAATTTTTATCTGAAGCCCAAATATTAATATGATCTAACATACTATTGTACTCTTTCTTAGTGGCATACACATAGAGTACGTTGTTGTATGTATGACGTTCATTATCGGGGAACCTCAATTGTATATTTCGGGCATATTTTTCTGCTAAGGGTAGGAGATCTAAGGATAAACAGTTATAGCCGCTCCAATTCAGGTTGCCCATATGATAAGGTTCTTTTTGTATTAGTCTATGCAAAAGTTTAAAACCTTCTACCAGGTCACCATAAGGCTCTCCACTGACCCATGCTGATTTAAACCGTCCTATAGCATCATAGGGATCATTTTTCAGAAGTCGGTCCGCAATTTCGAGCCCTTTTTCCTTTTGGTCATATTTCCAGAAATAATCCCTGGCAAGGATACGGCTAAAAAAA
>JBPCUI010000272.1:0-4706 GCA_051011235.1 Flavobacteriaceae bacterium | reverse complement strand
TCCCTGGATCGATTGGGCTATAGTTTACCAGAAAGTGTTGGAATGAACTCCCGGCGATTAGCGATGGTCGACACACTTATGAAACAGGGTATGGATTCACTAATGTTCCCCGGTGCCCAGGTTCTGGTAGCTCGAAAGGGCAAAGTCATTTATCACAAAAGCTTTGGGAAACCTACATACACTACAGATGAGCCGGTAGATACGGATAATTTATACGACCTCGCTTCATTAACTAAAATTCTCGCCACGCTTCCAATGGTGATGAAAATGGAGCAAGAGGGCAAAATAGGTTTGAATACTACATTTTCCGACCTTATAACGGCTTACGATTCTACAGAATTGAAAGATGTGACTGTATTGAAGGCTCTTAGCCACTACGGCCGGCTCCCCTCATGGATCGCATTTTACCTGGCCACATTAAATAAGGAAAGGAGACCTTCACAAGAATTTTACAGAAGCAGACCGGTAGACGGATATTCGATTAAGGTTACCGAAGGACTATATCTGCAAGACGCTTATACTGATTCGATTTACAACAGAATTGGCCGGCAAGACTTAAAATCTAACCGCTACAGATATAGTGATGTGGCCTATTATGTGCTAAAGAAATACATCGAGGACACATATGACAATTCTTTGGACCAACTCCTGGAGCAATTTTTATATAAACCTCTTGGAGCTGTGAAGACAACCTACAACCCTTTGAATCATTTCCCTAAAAACAGGATTATCCCTTCAGAGATCGACAATTATTATCGGTATCAAACTGTGCAAGGATACGTGCATGATATGGGTGCTGCAATGCAAGGGGGAGTAGGCGGACATGCCGGATTGTTCAGCAATGCCAATGATGTGGCGAAAATCATGCAGATGTATTTACAGGGAGGTTATTACGGTGGGAAACACTTTCTGGACGTACGAACCATTGAAAAATTCAATAAATGTTATTTCTGTCATAAGGAGGTGCGGAGAGGCGTTGGTTTCGACAAACCACAGTTAAAAGATAAGGGCCCTACATGCGGTTGTGTATCGCGCAAGAGTTTTGGGCATAGTGGGTTTACAGGAACTTATACCTGGGCCGATCCTGAGGAAGAGATTGTTTACGTTTTTCTTTCCAACAGAACCTATCCGTCATCTACCAATCGAATGTTAGTCAAATCAGGATTACGTACCCGAATACAGCAAGCGATTTATGATTCTATTATAAAATAGAGAAAGATATTAATGCTAGCTTTGTGTAGCTAGCTGTTCGATTCAGAATAGCACAATATTAAATTCCTTTTCTATGAAAATAGCAATTGTCTGTTATCCAACCTTCGGGGGAAGTGGTGTAGTAGCAACAGAACTGGGAATAGCACTGGCGGGAAGAGGGCATGAAATTCATTTCGTCACTTATAAGCAACCGGTACGTTTGGATTTATTAAGCAATAAGATCCATTTTCATGAAGTACATGTACCTGAATATCCATTATTTCATTACCAGCCCTACGAATTAGCGCTGTCGAGCAAGCTCGTGGATACGGTCAAGCTGTACGATATCGAGCTGTTGCATGTACATTACGCCATTCCTCATGCCTATGCCGGATATATGGCAAAAAAAATTCTGGAAGAGGAGGGGATATATATTCCAATGATTACAACGCTACACGGTACAGATATCACCCTGGTGGGCAATCATCCATTTTATAAGCCAGCGGTTACATTTAGTATTAACAAATCAGATGTAGTTACTTCTGTATCTCAAAATTTGAAGCAACAAACACTCGATTTCTTCGATATTGAGAAAGAGATTGAAGTGATTCCGAATTTTATTGACAGATCGAAATACAGCACTAATTTTACAGATTGCCAACGTTCGTTAATGGCCGAAGATCACGAAAAAATTGTAACGCATATCAGTAATTTTAGAAGGGTAAAGCATATTCCGGACGTTATTAAAATATTTGACGGGATACAAAAAGAAATACCTGCCAAACTCATTATGGTGGGGGAGGGGCCGGAAAAAGAAAAGGCCGAATTGATGTGTGAGGAACTCGGAATTTCGGACAAAGTGGTATTCCTGGGCAATAGCAACGAAATTGACAGAATACTGTGCTTCTCTGATCTTTTCCTCTTGCCATCCAAGTCTGAAAGCTTCGGATTAGCGGCTCTGGAGGCCATGATCAATAGGGTCCCCGTTATTTCGAGCAATACGGGGGGTATTCCAGAGGTAAATATTCATGGAGTTTCAGGCTTTTTGAGTAACGAACGAGATGTGGAAGACATGACACGAAATGCACTTTATATCCTCAGTGACGATAAGATTTTGAATAAATTTAAGGAGAATGCACATGAAGTGGCAGGAAAGTTTGATATTAAAAAAGTTATGCCGCTTTATGAATCGCTTTATGACAAAGCGTACAGAGCCAATTACAAAAACACTTATTAAGTATGAGAATCACCTTTTTAGTCAGCCTTTTTTTAATAGTGATAGCGGGCTGTAAAAGCCAAAAGAGCAATTCTGAGACAGCTGATGTATATGGGAATGCAAGTTCAGAACTTACTTTGTTGTTAAGTGATAATTACGGCGGGGCTGCTGCCGAAGAAATACAGGTTATCAGATCGCAAGGTGAGCTTCATAAGTACTTTCTAAAAATCAATATGACCAGAAAACCCGGCCTAAAACCCCCAAAAGTTGATTTTAGCAAGGATCTGGTTATCGCTTACTGTACTGGCCAGACAACTCAACAAGAACTACCCGGTTTAATGGTGAGCGAAATGCCTGAAAAGGGTATGATCATACAGAAAAAACAGGCCGAGATTACAGACGGCAAAGAATCAACTGCACTACTGATGCCCTTTGGTCTTTATATTATGCCGATCACCGACAAGGAAATTAGCTTGCAGTCTGTTCAACAACCTTGAAATAGCCATCTGGTGTCACCTATCGAGTATTCAGGTAACTCGAATAGTTTATTTTTTTCTTCATTTTTACGCTTCTAAATTTGTATAGATTTTATCCCAAATCTATGCTTGATGAAGAAGATTACGCTGACTCTGATTACACTAATTTGGATCAGTATAGGACAGGCTCAAACGAGTGAAAAACTAAACGATCCGGAAGAACTCGAAATCACTTCCAAAGACAGTATTGTAGTAAGTTCGTGGATGACCAGTATTGGTTGGAATTTTGTAAACGATGCAGGCGGACGCTTTAATCAACCTTTTAAGGTAAAAGATCGCTTTAATGCAGTTGCATTTCCGTCCAGGTTGTCCATTGGACGTTATTTTAAAAGCGGAATTGGTCTTGAAGCCATCGCCACCTATAACAAATACAAAGAAGGCAATATTATCGACGGTCTTATTAATCCGGAAGACAAGGATTATTTCGGGATTGATTCCAGGCTGAGTTACGATCTAAATAAGCTCTTTGGTGAAACCGGATTTTTTGATCCCTATTTAAGTGTTGGATTGGGATATACAGATGCAAATGATGTTGGAAGGGGAACCTACAATGCCGGATTGGGTTTCAGGTTCTGGTTCAGCGATCGTTGGGCATTGGATCTTAATACCAGTGGCAAGTGGTCATTCGGAAATGAAGCATCCAATCATGTACAGCATGCCCTCGGTGTTATTTACCAATTTCAAATTAATAAAGAGTTATCTAAAAAAGGTTCCGAAAAACTTGCGATGATCCAGGCTCTTGAAAGAGAAAAACAGCGGGTGAACGATTCTATCGCCAGCGCCAGAAAGGCCAAAGA
This sequence comes from Flavobacteriaceae bacterium, assembly GCA_051011235.1. Classification (GTDB taxonomy): domain Bacteria; phylum Bacteroidota; class Bacteroidia; order Flavobacteriales; family Flavobacteriaceae; genus JAHEJJ01. The sequence continues at coordinate 966 of JBPCUI010000272.1, read as the reverse complement.
AGAGGCTATCGCCCTGGCAGAACAACTGGCCAGGAAGAGAGAAATAGCCGAGGAAAATGCCCGGTTGGAAGCTGAAAACAAGAGAAAAACCTCTATTTTACAGGCTGTGGAGGACTTGGGACATGTAATTTATGATTTTAATTCCTCATATCTGAATAAGGAAAACAAAGAGATTCTGGATAAACTTATCGATCTTATGAAAGCCCATCCGTCCCTTACCTTCGTTATCAATGCACATGCCGATTCCCGGGGTTCGAATGAGTACAATTTTTGGTTGTCCGAGCGCCGGGCAAAACGTGTTACTGATTATCTGACATCCAGGGGTATAGTACAGGATCGGGTTTCCGGTAAAGGGCACGGTGAAGAAATACTTACCAATCACTGTAAAGACGGAGTGCACTGTACTTCTGCCGAGCACAGGGCTAACCGAAGAACAGAATTCAAAATCATTGGATTGTAATATCCATTTCAGTTGTCATTTAGAAATTGCGTATAGCGCATTTTCTTATATAATACTCTCCTAAACTAGGTGATCATTCCGGCAGCCACTGTTTCGTTGGTAGCTTCATCGATCAAAATAATACTGCCCGTATTGCGATTCACCCGGTAAGCATCGACCATTAGCGGTTTAGTGGTCCTGATCCTAACTTTACAGATATCGTTCATACCGATGTCCATCTCGCCCTGATCGCGCCCCAGAGTATTGATATCAATTTTATAAATGATTTCACGGATCATGGCCTTTTGTTCATTGGTGGTATGCCTAATAGTGTATTTAGCCCTAGGTTTTGCGGGTTCGTTGTGCAACCAACAGAGCATCACCTCCAAATCCTGAACAACTTCAGGGGTGTTGTTAGGGCGCACGATCATGTCGCCTCTACTAATATCGATATCGTCTTGAAGGGTAATGGATACAGACATAGGTGCAAAGGCTTCTTTTATAGATCCTTCGGGCCCTTCAATGGA
>JBPCUI010000271.1:0-2981 GCA_051011235.1 Flavobacteriaceae bacterium | reverse complement strand
CCTGTGTACAGGAAACTTAACAATCCTTCACGGTCTAAGGTAAAAATGGGAAGGCGGCGATTTAAAGTAATGTACATTAATGTAGACTTAATGACTTCTTTCGCGATAAATTCCCCTTCAGTGAATTCAACATCTAACACGCGGCATAACTGCCGCTCATCTTGTAAGGTATTGTAGAAATACCTTATTTGCCTGGTCCTGAAGAATACAAAACTGGACAGAAAATCAACTTCAATATTTTTATTTGCTCGATAAGACCAGCGATAATCAGCGGCGGTATTTTCGAGATCAGATTGCCTTTTGGTAAAATACCGCTCAATAGGCTTTAGTGGATCAAAAGGCAGGATCTTTCGGATGGCAAAGGGGTGTACCGAATCCGCATCATGTTTATCCAGGCCAATAATTTCTATACTGCCACCTCTTTTAGTAAAAGTGTCACTGTAATTTTGCAAGCCCTCCATTACGGTATGGTCTACAAAATTAGCCATGGAAAGATCAAGGACGACAGATTCACTTTCGGGGACGGCATCCAGCTTGTTTTTGAGCTTATAGAAATTGACAAAACTGCTGAAGTATTTAACGCTTATGTAGTAGTTTCCCTCATCTGCCTCTTTAAACATCAGGATGTTGGGCTTGAAAAGATTTCCTATAAACATCCCTACGCTCTTATTCAGAATAACATGTATTATAAATGTGACAAGAATACCAACACTAATACCCGTTATCAGATTAGTAAAAATAGTAGTGAGCAAAGTTATTATGAATATGGCAAACTGCTCCTTTCCAATACCAGCAGTTCGCCTGAACAATTCAGGGCTGGCCAATTTGTAGCCTGTATATACCAGGATAGCGGCCAGTGCAGCCAGGGGGATGCGTTTTAATTGCTCTTGGAATAGTAATACAAGAGCCAACAAAATCACCCCGTGAAAGAAATTCGCAGAACGATTAGTTGCACCATTATTAACATTGACGGAACTACGCGCTATTACTGTAACCACATTGAGCCCGCCTAAAAGCCCACTAATTATCGATGCTAAACCAAGAGCTTTCAGATCTTTATTGACATTGGATCTTCGGCTATCTGGGTCCAGTTTGTCAATAGCCTTAATACTTAAGAGAGATTCAATACTGGCAATAAATGTTATGGCAAAAACAGCCACTATAAATTCCTGCGTAAATGCTTTACTGAAGTCTGGGAATGCGAGATTAGTAAGAACATTATCGGGGATATTCACCAGATATTTTTCAGAGAGGGGATAAGAAATAGCAAACCAGGAGCAGGCATAGCTAAAGCCAACAGTGAGAATAAGGATCCACATTGGGGCGGGAATTAGTTGAAAATACGGATTTCGGATCTTTGAATAAAAGATCATAATTAACAGACTAATGATCCCTATAGCTGCAGCCGCCCATGTAGCCGTATCCACACTTTTTGCTACTTCCCATATTCCGGCAGGAATTTGAACCAAAAGAGAAACAATACTTCCTTTTGCCTCTATATTCCCGATCATGATATGGAATTGTTTAGACAAAATTCCAATACCTATAGCCGCTAACATACCCTGAATGGCGGAAGCTGGAAAGAAATCTGCCAACCTCCCAAGTTTTAAGAAACCCAAAATGAGCATTAGGGCACCGGACACGACTATAGCTGCCAGGGTAAATAAGTATCCTTGGTACATATCACCAGCCCCCAAAGAAGTTATGGCCCCTAATAAGACTATAACCAAACCATTTCCCGGGCCGGTAATGGTCACATAGGAACCTCCCAACAGGGACACCACGATACCGCCAACAACAGCGGCAATGATGCCGGAAATAGGAGGCGCTTCACTGGCCAAAGCCAACCCCAGACCCAGGGGTAGCGCTATCAGCGACACTACAAAACCTGAGAAGATATTTTTGGGCAACGTCTTAAAAAATGTGGTAGAAGCTTTGCTCATATCTTATTCCTAATGATCAATACGTCTGTAGGGAGATCAGACAGAATATATTCTATATCATGTGGAAAAATACGATCCATTACACTTGACTTTCGGGGGGCATTCATAACAAGGAGATCCGCCCTTACTACTTCTGCATAGTGACCGATTGAATACCCTCTTTTACCAAATATACTTTGTGATTTTATTGACACATTTGACTTTAGTTCCTTCGGCATTTCTTCCAGTATTTGCTGAACCCTTGATTCTTCACGGGCCTTTAAGCGCTCCTTCACCAAAGTGGCTTGCTTTAACGATTTGTCGTCCTCAACGGTCACATGAATTTCCTGCTGTCTTATTTCTTCGACAATGGTGATTTGCTTTGCGCCAAGCGCTGAGGCTGTATACAAAGCACGATGAATTGCAATAGGAGTATCAGGATCGTCCAAACCATTAACGACTATATGCTGGCAAGGCACTCGAACGGAGGCAGGTTTAATCAAGAGAAGGACAGAGCAAGTTACCTGCCGGGTTAGCTTACGTGCAATTGAACCTACATAGAAAGTAAACACGTCTTCACGTTGCATAGCGCCCAATACAAGCAAGTCGGCGTTATATGTATGACTGGCTTTTAATATGGTTTCTACCGGATTTCCGATCTCCCAATGCACTTCAAAGCCTAGGTCTTTATACTCAATTTTATCAAGTATAGCATTAATTTTATGCGCCTTGTCCGCAGTTTTTTCACCGACATGTAATAATATGAGCTTCGATTTAAAGAAATGTGCGAGCCTGGAGGTTTCCATAATATTGATCTCCAGTGTAGGCGAGAAGGCGAAACCAAATAGCATGGACTTGAATGGCTGGTCCTGAACCATAGTTGGGCTGCGTTTTGCCGAATATAAGACTAATAATGTGAATGATTATGAATCCTGTTTAACTTAGAGCTATGATAAAAAACCATTACTTTGTCACACTATGCTTGAACTTGCCGGTATAATTGTCCTTGGAATATTTGCACAATGGTTGGCCTGGAGATTAAAACTCCCCGCGATCTTA
>JBPCUI010000270.1:0-27823 GCA_051011235.1 Flavobacteriaceae bacterium | reverse complement strand
CTTGAAATATGGAGAAACCGTATAGTCGTTGAAGATGGAGCGGTAGAAGAACCCCTGGAGGAAGTATCACTCAGTGAGGCGAGGAAAATTGAACCGGATTTTGAGGTTGGTGAAGATTTGTCTGAGGAAGTGAAGCTGGCTCATTTGGGAAGAAGGGCTATCCTGGCCCTGCGCCAAAACCTTATCTCTAAAATACACGAGCACGATAATACAACTATCTATAAACAATTTAAGGATCTCGAGGGCGAGATTTACACGGCAGAGGTACACCACATCAGGCATAAGGCTATTATTTTATTGGATGATGAGGGAAATGAAATCATCTTGCCAAAAGACAAACAAATACCTTCTGATTTTTTCAGAAAAGGAGACAATGTCCGGGGTATTATTGAAAGTGTGGAATTAAAGGGCAATAAACCCATGATCATTATGTCCCGTACCTCCCCGACCTTCTTGGAACAATTGTTCTTTCAGGAGATACCGGAAGTTTTTGACGGATTGATCACTATTAAAAAGGCCGTAAGGATACCGGGCGAAAAAGCCAAGGTGGCGGTAGATTCATATGACGACCGAATTGATCCCGTAGGTGCATGTGTTGGTATGAAAGGATCCCGTATACATGGTATAGTACGTGAATTAGGTAATGAGAATATTGATGTGATCAACTGGACCAACAACCCGCAGTTAATGGTCACCCGCTCGTTGAGTCCCGCACGTGTTACCTCGGTAAAATTGGACGATGAAAAAATGACTGCCCAGGTGATCCTTAAACCGGAAGAAGTGTCTAAGGCGATTGGCAGAGGTGGACATAATATCCGTCTGGCAGGTCAGTTAACAGGATATGAAATAGATGTCTTCAGGGAAGGTATTGAAGAGGATGTGGAACTCACAGAATTCTCCGATGAAATAGAGAGCTGGGTTATAGAGGAGTTCAAAAAAATAGGTCTCGATACGGCCAGAAGCGTTCTTGAACAAGAGGTTGATGATTTAGTAAAACGCACCGACCTGGAAGAGGAAACTGTTTCAGATGTAGTGCGCATACTCAAAGAAGAATTTGAAGATTAAACTATATATTAGCAGCAAAAAATAGCGGCAACCCGTTTATATGGCAGATAGTGCAACAATAAGGCTGAATAGGGTTTTAAGAGAACTCAATATCTCCCTGGATAGGGCGGTAGAGTATCTCGCTACCAAAGGACATGATGTGGTGGCGAGGCCAACTACCAAAATATCTAATGAGGTATACCAGGTATTGTTGGATGAGTTCCAGACCGATATGAGCAAGAAGGTTGCATCTAAAGAAGTAGGCGAGGAGAAGCGCAAAGAGAAGGAAGCCATCAGGTTACAACTCGAGAAGGAGCAGGAAGAAAAACGATTGGCCCGTGAGAAAAGAGCTGCTGCCAGAGAAGTGGTAAAGGCCAAGGTTGAATTGTCCGGTCCGAAAAAGGTAGGCAAAATAGAGCTCGACACTACAAAAAAAGAGCCCAAACCAAAACCTGTAGAAAAGAAGGCCAAAGAAACTCCTGTAGCAGAAGAGAAAGAACCCGTTGTAGAACCAGAAGCTCCAGTACAGGAAGAGCAGGTCGTTGAAGATCCAGAGACAATAACTACTAAGTATAAGAAACTTTCGGGCCCAAAGATTATGGGCGACAAGATTGATCTGTCTAAATTCAACAAACCGAAAAAGAAAAAAGAAACCCCTGCAACTCCGGCAAAAAGCGCGGCAAAAAGCGCGGCAAAAAGCCCGGCTAAAAGCGAAGATGCGGACAAGAAAAAACGCAGGAAACGAATTGTAAGCAGCGGGCCATCTGGCGGTGCACGTGGAAGAGCTGGAGGTAAAAAACAGCGATTTTCCTCTACGCCAAAAGTAGAGCCTACTGAAGAAGAAGTACAAAAGCAGGTTCGCGAGACTTTGGAGAAACTCCAGGGGAAATCAAAAAAAGGAAAGGCAGCCAAGTACAGGAGAGAGAAAAGAGATATTCACAGGCAGCAGACCGAAAAGGATCTGGTACAACAGGAACTGGAAAGTAAGATATTAAAGGTTACTGAGTTTGTTACCGTTGGTGAGGTGGCAACAATGATGAATGTACCGACTACCGATATTATTTCAGCTTGTATGTCATTGGGTATTATGGTAACCATGAACCAAAGGCTGGATGCTGAGACACTTTCAATAGTGGCGGAAGAATTTGGCTATGAGGTTGAATTTGTAACTGCATCGCTGGAGGAGTCCATAGATGAGGATCTGGATGCACCTGAAGATCTTAAATCCAGGGCACCTATTGTAACAGTTATGGGTCATGTTGATCATGGTAAAACATCGCTCCTCGATTACATAAGGCAAGAGAATGTTATTGCAGGAGAAAGCGGAGGAATCACACAGCATATTGGAGCTTATGGAGTTACACTTTCCAGCGGTCAGAAAATTACCTTTCTCGATACGCCTGGTCATGAAGCTTTTACAGCAATGCGTGCTCGTGGTGCACAGGTAACAGATATAGCAATTATTGTAATTGCTGCTGATGATGACATCATGCCGCAGACAAAGGAGGCAATCAGTCATGCACAAGCTGCGGGAGTTCCGATCGTATTTGCAATTAATAAAGTAGACAGGCCCGAAGCCAATCCGGAAAAAATAAAAGAAGGACTCGCCGGCATGAATTTATTGGTAGAAGATTGGGGAGGCAAAATCCAATCTCACGATATTTCAGCCAAAACAGGTGACGGTGTGAAAGAGCTGTTGGAAAAAGTTCTTCTTGAAGCCGAACTTCTTGAATTGCAGGCCAACCCTGATAAAATGGCCGTTGGAACTGTTGTGGAAGCCTTCCTCGACAAAGGAAGAGGATATGTATCGACAATTTTGGTTCAGGGCGGAACCTTGAATATTGGCGATTATGTACTGGCCGGTACCTGCAGCGGTAAGGTTAAGGCAATGCAGGATGAGCGTGGTAAAAATGTAGAGCAAGTTGGTCCATCCACTCCTATTTCCATACTCGGACTGGACGGCGCACCACAAGCGGGCGACAAGTTCAAAGTCCTGGAAGATGAGAAGGAAGCCAAACAAATTGCAGCTAAGAGAAGTCAGTTATTACGCGAACAGACTGTAAGAACTCAACGGCATATTACACTCGATGAAATAGGAAGAAGAATTGCCCTGGGAGATTTCAAAGAGTTGAATATTATATTAAAAGGAGATGTGGATGGTTCAGTTGAGGCCCTGACCGATTCTTTCCAGAAATTATCCACCGATGAGATTCAGGTTAATATTATTCACAAAGCTGTTGGTGCGATTACCGAATCAGATGTATTGCTTGCCTCAGCATCGGACGCCATCGTAATTGGATTTAATGTGAGACCAATGGGCAACGCCCGGGATATAGCAGAAAAAGAAGAGATAGATATCCGTTTGTATTCAATTATCTACGATGCCATAAACGATCTTAAAGATGCAATGGAAGGAATGCTATCACCGGAGATAAAAGAAGAGATTACCGGAACTGCAGAAATACGCGAGACTTTTAAAATATCCAAAATCGGAACCATTGCCGGTTGTATGGTAACCAGTGGGAAAATATTTAGAAATTCACAAATACGACTAATTCGCGATGGCGTAGTAATATTTACCGGAGAACTGGCTTCACTAAAACGATTTAAAGATGATGTGAAGGAGGTCGCTAAAGGATATGATTGCGGTTTGCAGGTCAAGAACTACAACGACATCAAAAATTCCGACATCGTAGAAGCATTCCAGGAAGTAGCCGTTAAGAAAACACTCTAATTACCAAAATTTTAGTTAAAACAGAGAACGGGCAATTAGTTTCGTTTGGTTTTCCCGTTTCTTAGAATCAAGGATTGGGGATATTTTTCACGAATCTCAATAAAATTTCGCTCAGCTTCTAATTTCGTTTTAAAACTTCCTACGCGTACTCTGTATGTAGGTGAATCAAAAACGATTTTTGCCCTCCATTGGGGAAAGTCGATTTCAACATCCTGTTTTAATTTTTCTGCTTCTCTGTAAGATCCGAAACCAATCTGAATGGTATAAAATTCCCGTTTGGAATTTACAGATTTATAAACCTCTAAAAGTTTTGAGATTTTGGCGTCCTGTTCAATACTAACAACCCCTTGCTGTCCATAACTTAAACAGGTGAAACTTACTGTAATTACTATTAAAAATAATTTGTTCATGACATTCATAAATTTGATTTCCCAATGCCGGTGCAAAAGTAAATTATTAAAAATTAAACAATCTAAATTGAACTTATTTAGAATAAGTATAAATTATAAATTATCAATACGTTAACATTTTCAGAATAAAGTGTATTCCTTATTTTTGACCACAATTTGAGCGTCGATATATTACCCCCATTGTCCCATTATACCTGTAATTATCGTGCCAAAATTTAGATGGAAATATTTTGAATATGAAAAAGGTTCCGTACCGCAATCACATTTCTAAAATTTTTGGTATTTGTATTGTAGTTTTTCTACTCTTTTCCACCTCACTTTATTCACAAGACGAAACAGCAGCTCAAGAGCCTGAGACTACTACAGAATCTGAGACTACCACAGAAGCTGCTTCCTCGACAGGGGCGGATCCCGTAAAAGGAAAACAACTATTTAATCAGAATTGCGCAGCCTGTCATGCCTTGAATCGCAAAATGACCGGTCCGGCTCTTGCCAATGTAGAAACCAGACTTGCAGAAGATGAAGGATTAGACAAGGAGTGGCTATATGCCTGGATCAAGAACAGCCCGGGCATGATCAATGACGGCGATCCATATGCGGTAAAATCATACAACGAGTATAATCAGGCGGCTATGACTGCCTTCCCTACCTTGTCCAATCAGGATATAGACGATATTTTGGCTTATACGGCAGCACCGCCACCTGCGCCGGCTGCAGCAGCAACTTCAGAAGCAGCATCAGCCGATGCTTCCGCAGATTCGGGCATTACCAATGAAATTGTTCTGGGTGTACTTTTGCTTGTTTTTGGACTACTGGTCATGATGCTATTCCTGGTGAACAGTACGTTGAGGCGCATCGCAGAAGCTAATGGAGTTGTCCTTGAACGAGAGAAAGCCGCAAAAAGAACGCCTGTTTGGAAGGCGTTTGCTCAGAATCAGTTTTTAGTTCTGGTCTTTTCAATTTTCCTTTTGCTTACCGCCGCATATTTTGCTTATGGATGGTTTATGCAGATTGGGGTCGACCAGGGTTATGCACCAATCCAGCCAATTCACTATTCGCATAAAATACACGCTGGAGATAATAAAATTGAATGCAAATACTGTCACTCTTCGGCAAGAGTTTCTAAACACTCCGGCATTCCTTCACTTAATGTTTGTATGAATTGCCACAAGTCAATCTATGAATATACCGGAAATCCGGAAGGACCGAGTGAAGAAGATATCGCTAACGGCTACACTGACGAATTCTATACTGCGGAGATCAAGAAATTATACAAAGCTGTGGGTTGGGATGAAGAAAACCAACAGTACAGCGGAGAAACTCAGCCCATTGAATGGGTTCGAATCCATAACCTGCCAGACCTGGCCTATTTTAACCATAGTCAACATGTAACTGTTGCAGGTATTGAATGTCAAACCTGCCATGGTCCGGTGGAGGAAATGGAAATTATGTATCAATTCGCACCACTTACAATGGGATGGTGTGTAGACTGTCACCGGGAAACCAATGTGAATATCAAGGATAATAAATATTACGCCAGTATTCACGATGAGCTTTCTAAGAAGTACGGTGTGGAAAAGCTAACGGCAGCACAAATGGGTGGACTGGAATGTGGTAAGTGCCACTATTAAATCAATATTATAAAGCAGCTAACTATTAGGAATATTTGATGGCATCAAACAAGAAATACTGGAAAAACGAGGCGGAGTTAAATCCTAAGGATTCCATTGTTGAGACGCTGGGACAGAATGAATTTCCCCAAGAAATTCCGGTAGATGAATTCCTTGGCGACAAAAGCAATTTGGCCGAGAGTTCTACCAGCAGAAGGGATTTTCTTAAATATGTTGGATTTAGTACTGCCGCAGCTTCCTTAGCTGCCTGCGAAGGCCCGGTTAGAAAATCTATCCCTTACGTAGTTAAACCAGAACAGATTGTTCCTGGTGTTGCAAATTATTACGCGACCACGATTGCGAATGGATTTGATTTTGCGAGTATATTGATAAAAACGCGGGAAGGAAGACCTATAAAAGTAGAAAATAATACGGAGGCCACCATATTGAATTCAGCTAATGCAAGGGTCCAGGCCTCGGTTCTTTCACTTTACGACAGCACCCGACTCCAGGGGCCATTGGCAAATGCAGAACCTGCAGACTGGGAGTTATTGGATGCTGCTGTAAAAGTGAGGCTGGGAGCATTGGAGAATTCAGAACAACAACTGGTATTTCTAACTCAAACCTATGCGAGCCCTTCAACAGACCGACTGATTGCCGAGTACAAAGCAGCTTACCCCAATCTGGTTCATATAAGCTATGATGCAATTGCTGAGGAAGCTGCCTTAAACGCTTTTGAATCAAAATACGGCGAACGGGCACTTGCTAATTATAATTTCGAAAAAGCCGACTTGATCGTGGCATTCAGTGCTGACTTCCTGGCCGATTGGCAGGGCGGTGGTTATGATGCCGGCTACTCTCAAGGCAGAGTGCCGAAGGAGGGTAAAATGTCACGGCATATTCAGCTGGAAGCAAATTTATCTTTGACTGGTGCAAATGCCGACAAACGTGTTCCCATAACCCCCAGCGTTCAAAAGAAGGCCTTGGCCAGCTTGTTTGGCATGCTTAATAACAGCAATGTCAGCACAGACCTGGATGAAAATATAAAAAACGCAATTGAAGGTATAGCTGCCGAGATCAGAAATGCGGGTCAGAAGGCCGTGGTTGTAACCGGACTGGATGATGAAGACGCACAGACTGTGGTCCTGGCTATTAACGAAATGCTGAACAGTGACGCTTTTAACGCCAAAACTCCCAGATATAACAGACAAGGAAATGTGAAAGCAGTTAATCAGCTTGTTCTTGACATGAATGCGGGCAAGGTTGGAGCGTTGATTATGGATGGTGTTAATCCTCTATTTACTCTACCAAACGCGAATGAGTTTGCGGAAGGCCTCACCAAAGTAGGCCTTACGGTGGCTTTCTCAACTAACTGGAATGAAACTACGCAGGTAGTACAGTATGTTGGGGCTGCCAATCATTACCTGGAATCATGGGGGGATACCCATTTCCAGAAAGGGCATTATAGCCTTATGCAACCGACCATTCAAGAACTATTTGATACACAGCAATTTCAAACTGCTGCCCTAAGGTGGTTGGGAAAAGAACAGTCATATTACGACTACGTAAAGGAGACCTGGGACACTCAAATACTCAATGGTGGCTCATGGAATCAGGCTCTTCACGATGGAGTGTTCAATAATGAAGTAACTCCTGCCCAGGAAGCCGATGCCATGCCGTCTGTAACTGAGAATGAAGCGACCAACGATACTCCTATTGAATCCATTGCTTCTGCGATTCTCAGGCTGGCGGCTTCTGAACAGGCAGCACTGGAATTAACATTGTATTCCAAAGTAGGTATAGGCGACGGTCAACAGGCTGGCAATCCCTGGTTACAGGAATTCCCGGATCCCATTAGCCGGGTTACCTGGGATAATTACGTTACGATTTCCAAATCAGATGCTGCTCAATGGGGTCTGGTAAACGAAAATGTTGCCAATGGAGGTCTGGACGGTAGTTATGTAAACCTGAGTGTGGGTGAGACTATACTTGAAAATATCCCTGTAATTATTCAAGCAGGTCAGGCAAATGGAAGTATTGGCCTTTCTTTTGGATATGGCAGACAGGTAGGTATGAAAGAGGAGATGATGATAGGTGTAAATGCCTATACCTTATATAAAGACTTTAAAAACCATCAGGCAGTGAGTCTTGAAAAAGTTTCAGGAACTCATGAATTTGCTTGCATTCAGTTGCAAAACACGCTTATGGGTCGAGGTGACATTATTAAAGAGACGAGCCTCGAGATATTTAATACCAAAGATGCTGCCGACTGGAACGATGTGGTCCATGTATCACTGAATCACCAGGAAGTTCCTGCAACCTCTGTTGACCTATGGGATTCTTTCGACCGATCCATAGGACATCATTTTAACATGTCGATCGATCTTAATGCGTGTACTGGATGTGGTGCATGTGTCATCGCATGTAATGCTGAAAATAATATACCCGTAGTTGGAAAGAAAGAGGTAAGGCTTTCGCGAGATATGCACTGGCTTAGAATAGACAGGTATTATTCTTCTGAAGACAGTTTTGAACAAGATATTGTCAAAAAAGACGAATTCTCGGGTGCTTTTGAATCCAAAATCGGATTTGAAGAATTGGAAAAAGCCGCGATCAATCCGCAGGTGGCCTTTCAACCCGTTATGTGCCAGCACTGTAATCATGCGCCCTGTGAAACGGTTTGCCCGGTTGCAGCCACATCTCATAGTCGCCAGGGACAAAATCACATGGCTTATAACCGATGTGTGGGTACCAGGTATTGTGCCAATAACTGTCCTTATAAAGTAAGGCGTTTCAATTGGTTCCTCTACAACAACAACGATGAGTTCGATTTCCATATGAATAACGACCTGGGCAAAATGGTGCTGAATCCGGATGTAACGGTTCGGTCAAGGGGTGTTATAGAGAAGTGTTCCCTCTGTATACAAAAGACACAGAAAACCATTCTTGATGCAAAAAGAGATGGACGGACTGTTGAAGATGGAGAATTCCAGACAGCTTGTTCCGCTGCTTGTGGCAATGGAGCAATTGTATTTGGAGATATAAATGACAGTGAAAGTAAAGTGGCTGAACTCAAGGAAAGTGATCGAATGTATCACTTGTTGGAGAGTGTTGGAACCAGACCTAATGTGTTCTATCATGTAAAAGTTCGAAATACAAACGAAGCATAAGAAAGAAAATAAACGAAACTATAATAAAGATTTATGGCGTCGCATTACGAAGCACCAATTCGGAAACCATTAGTCCTCGGTGATAAAGGCTACCACGATGTGTCTGTGGATATTGCCGGACCTGTCGAAGGCCGTGCCAATAAACAGTGGTGGATTGTATTTTCCATTGCCCTCGCAGCTTTGCTTTGGGGAATCGGTGCTATAGTTTATACGATTTCAACAGGTATCGGTACCTGGGGGTTAAACAAAACTGTCAACTGGGCCTGGGATATTACCAACTTCGTCTGGTGGGTTGGAATTGGACATGCCGGGACACTTATTTCGGCGGTGTTACTACTATTCCGTCAAAAGTGGAGGATGGCCATCAACCGATCAGCGGAAGCTATGACCATTTTCTCTGTTATCCAGGCAGGCCTTTTTCCAATTATCCATATGGGAAGACCATGGCTCGCTTATTGGGTGGTACCTATCCCCAACCAGTTCGGTTCACTATGGGTCAATTTTAACTCCCCTCTATTATGGGACGTTTTTGCGATATCCACCTATCTTTCAGTTTCTTTAGTATTCTGGTGGACGGGACTTTTACCCGATTTTGGAATGATCAGGGACCGGGCAGTAAAACCATTTCAAAAGAAGATTTACAGTCTGGTGAGTTTTGGTTGGACTGGTCGTGCTAAAGACTGGCAGCGTTTTGAAGAAGTTTCGCTGGTTTTGGCAGGTCTTGCCACACCTCTGGTACTTTCCGTACATACCATTGTATCTTTTGACTTTGCCACTTCTGTAATTCCGGGATGGCATACAACTATTTTCCCACCCTACTTTGTTGCCGGAGCTGTTTTTTCAGGATTTGCAATGGTGCAGACCTTGTTATTGATAATGCGAAAGGTATGTAACCTGGAAGCCTATATTACAGTACAACATATAGAACTGATGAATATAATCATCATGATTACCGGTTCTATTGTGGGATGCGCTTATATCACTGAGCTTTTTATTGCTTGGTACTCAGGTGTGGAATACGAGCAATACGCATTCTTAAACCGGGCTACCGGACCGTATTGGTGGGCGTATTTGCTAATGATGTCCTGCAACGTTCTGTCTCCGCAGATTATGTGGTTCAAAAAGATCAGGACAAGTATTATGGTATCTTTTGTGATTTCAATTGTAGTGAATGTCGGTATGTGGTTCGAGCGATTTGTAATCATCGTTACTTCCCTTCACCGGGATTACTTACCTTCCTCATGGACCATGTTTTCACCGACGTTTGTGGATATAGGGATATTTATAGGTACTGTAGGATTCTTTTTTACCCTGTTTCTCCTCTACTCCAGGACATTCCCGGTAATTGCACAGGCCGAGGTAAAATCCATACTCAAATCATCCGGCGAACGCTATAAGAGGTTAAGGGCCGAAGGCAAACCGCTTTATGAAATCAGTAAGAACGGGATAGTAAGAGAAACCTTCGTTGAAAGTGAAGAGGAAGGATCTGCGGCCGAAGGTGAAGCGGCGTCTGCCTCCGACCTCCTGAGTTCTTTAGGTAGTTTTGACAGTGATAGTCAGAGCCCTGATGATCTTAAGAAAGTAAAAGGAATTGGTCCATTAATGGAAAAAACATTGAACAAACTGGGTATTTTTAGTTTTTTACAGGTAAGTAAAATGACTCAGAAAGAATACGATTTATTGGATACATTAACCGGGGCGTTTCCCGGCAGAGCTCAGCGGGATGATTGGGCCGGACAAGCGAGAATGTTTTTAAATAGGGACAAGTAATTATGGCAGCTACTGTTATTCATGCTTATTACAATGACGATGATGTATTAATGCAGGCCGTTAAAAGGGTTAAGAAAGCAAAGCATCATATAGAAGAGGTATACTGTCCTTTTCCGGTTCACGGATTAGACAAAGCCATGGGACTTGCACCCACCAGGATTGCTATTACTTCTTTTATGTACGGGTGTTTAGGCCTTATTGTGTCAATATGGATGATGGACTATATTATGATCGAGGACTGGCCCATGGATATCGGGGGTAAACCAAGTTTCAGTTATATTGAGAATATGCCGGCCTTTGTTCCGATCATGTTCGAAATGACAGTTTTTTTTGCTGCCCACCTGATGGTTATCACCTTTTATTTGCGTTCCAAACTCTGGCCGTTTAAAGAAGCCGAGAATCCCGATATTCGTAGTACAGACGATCATTTTGTGATGGAAATAGAAGTCCATGATAACGAATCTGATCTGAAAGAACTGTTGTTAGATACAGGAGCTGTTGAACTGAACATAATTAAAACGAGCCATTAAGAAATGAAAAGGCAATTTGCGACATTTTTGCTCATAGGTATATTGGTAATGATCAGTGGTTGTGCAGATCCCAGCAGACCCAATTACCAGTTTATGCCTAATATGTATGAGCCGGTTGGTTATGAAGCCTACCAGGAAGTGGGATTTTTGCCCGATGGCAGCGCAGGGTTAATACCTCCCGAAAACACAATACCCAGGGGATGGATACCTTACGAAATTGCAAATGATATGGACGGAAAAGAACTGTCCAGAGCACTTACCAGCCCGCTGGATTCCCTGAATGCAGAAGCGAACCTTTCCAAAGGGAAGGAGCTCTATGATATTTACTGTGCTACTTGCCATGGAAACCAGGGGGACGGACAGGGTCAATTGGTTAAGCGCGAAAAGATTTTGGGTGTACCCAGTTATGCGGATGCTGCGAGAAATATCTCTGTAGGGAGCACCTATCACACCATATATTACGGTCTTAACTCTATGGGTTCCCATGCAGGTCAGTTGAATTATGAAGAGCGTTGGCAAGTGTCAGAATACGTGATGCAACTCAAAGAAGACTTATCAAACTAATACGTAGCTTAATAATATGTACACGTTTTCAAATAGGTTAAAAATCGGATCCATTATCCTGATGGCACTTGGCTTATTGGGTATGGGGATAGGATTTGTTTCCGTCCCGGCTTCGGTAGATGAGGCTAAGGCCATGGTCGCTTCGCATGACGATGGTCATGGAGGAGATGCTCACGGTGCGGCCGCATCGCATACGGCCGAAGGTGAAGTTGCAGAAGATGCGCACGACGCTCACGGGGAACATCTTTTGCATCAGTTGCAAAACAGACCCTGGTCCGCACTCTACGTAGCTGCTTTTTTCTTCTTTATGATCGCACTTGGTGTTTTGGCCTTTTATGCGATCCAAAGAGCAGCACAGGCCGGCTGGGCACCAATGTTATTTCGGGTTATGGAGGGTATTACGGCCTACTTAGTGCCAGGAGGAATAATTCTATTCGTATTTTTCGTCCTTTCCGTGATGCATTACAACCATATTTTCCCGTGGATGGATGCTGAAGTGGTTGCCCATGATAAATTGCTCCAGGGAAAGGCAGGTTATCTGAATGTAACTTTTTTCTTAGTACGGGCGGCAATATTTCTAGGTGGCTGGATCCTCTATCGCGAGATTTCCAGAAGACTGAGCATTGCACAGGACAAGGCAGAGGATAATTCCAATTTTAAAAAGAACTTTAGATGGTCTGCGGGCTTTTTGGTGTTCTACCTGGTCACTGAATCCATGATGTCCTGGGATTGGATCATGAGTGTTGATCCACATTGGTTCAGCACCCTTTTTGGATGGTATGTTTTTGCGAGTATGATCGTTTCAGGGATCACCGTTATTTCTATGGTGGCAATTTATCTGAAATCGCGAGGTTATTTACCAGATGTAAATGACAGCCATATTCACGATCTGGCTAAGTATATGTTTGGCTTCAGTATTTTCTGGACATACCTATGGTTTGGTCAGTTTATGCTTATATGGTACGCAAATATTCCCGAAGAAGTAACTTATTTTGTCACCAGGATTGAAGACTTTCAACTGCCATTTTTTGGCATGCTCGCAATGAATTTCATCTTTCCATTTCTGGTATTGATGAATAGTGATTATAAACGTGTAAACTGGTTTGTGATTATGGCAGGTATTGTGATACTTGCAGGTCACTATCTGGATGTTTTCAATATGATAACACCTGCCACCGTTGGTGATCAATGGTATATAGGTATACCAGAGATCGGATCTTTCCTCTTCTTTGCCGGCTTATTTATTTTCTGGGTTTTCAGGGCATTGACGAAGGCCCCGTTGCAACCTTCCAGGAATCCGTTTGTAGAGGAAAGCAGGCAGTTTCATTATTAATTGTATTAAGTTCGAACAATGACAACATTCTTGATCATAGCTGTTTTAATATTTGTGGCGATAGCTATTTGGCAGATGACCAAAATATTTGAATTGTCGCAGGTTAAGGCAGAAACAGCACAGGTGGCCAGCGATAAGGACAACAGGTACAACGGCTATTTAATGATGGCGTTCCTGATCTTTATCTACGGTATTACCGTCTTCAGTTTCGTAAAGTATTCCAAGTTCTTATTACCGGAAGCGGCTTCAGAACACGGGGGAGAATATGATTACCTCATGCTTGTGTCTTTTGGTATTATCTTTTTCGTACAATTCATCACACAGGCCTTACTTCATTATTACGGCTATAGGTACAAAGGTGAAAAAGGTAAAAAAGCATTGTTTTTTGCAGACAACGATCGGCTCGAATTTATATGGACTATTATTCCCGTTATTGTGCTGGCAGGTTTGATACTCTGGGGGCTTTATACCTGGACGAATATCATGGACATTAACGAGGAAGATGATCCGCTGATCGTAGAATTGTACGCTCAGCAGTTTAACTGGACGGCGAGGTATGGCGGCGCGGATAATGTTCTCGGAGATGCCAATGTCCGGATGATAGATATTGACAAAGCCAACGTTCTTGGATTGGATGAATCCGATCCGAATACTTCGGACGACATTATTGTTAAGGAATTACATCTTCCGGTAGGCAGAAAGGTAAACTTTAAAATGCGATCACAAGACGTACTGCACTCGGCCTATATGCCGCACTTCAGAGCACAAATGAATTGCGTTCCAGGAATGATCACTGAGTTCTCCTTTACACCGACTATTACTACAGCTCAGATGAGGCTAAACCCCGATGTGGTAGATAAGGTGAACAGAACCAATGCAATTCGCGCAGAACGGGCGGCTAATGGAGAACCAAATTCAGACCCATGGGAATTCGATTACGTCTTGCTCTGTAACAAAATTTGCGGTAAATCTCATTACAATATGCAGATGAAGATAATAGTGGAAACCGAAGAAGAGTACAATAACTGGATGGCAAGCCAGCAGACGTTTAGTCAAACCATGGCTTCCATGCAATAAGACAAGGCTATAATAAGAGAATTTAATAAAAATTAGATTATGTCTGGAACAGCACACGCTCATGTTGATGATCACGCACACGATCATGGTCATCATCATAAGGAGACCTTTGTAACCAAATATATCTTTAGCCAGGATCACAAGATGATCTCAAAGCAATACCTTATTACGGGTCTCATCATGGGCTTTATCGGGATTGCAATGTCCCTCTTGTTCCGTATGCAGTTGGCATGGCCGGGAGAATCTTTCCCGATCTTTGAAACCTTACTCGGTAAGTGGGCCCCTGATGGTGTAATGGACGCCGATATGTATTTGGCGTTGGTGACAATCCATGGTACAATCATGGTATTCTTTGTACTTACGGCTGGTCTGAGCGGTACCTTTAGTAACCTCCTTATACCGCTTCAAATAGGCGCCAGGGATATGGCCTCCGGATTTCTGAACATGCTTTCCTACTGGATGTTTTTTCTTTCCAGTGTGATCATGGTCATTTCGTTATTCGTGGAAGCAGGACCTGCATCGGCAGGTTGGACAATTTATCCACCGCTGAGTGCTCTTCCTTTAGCCCAACCGGGTTCTGGTATGGGTATGACGCTTTGGCTCGTATCAATGGCCATTTTTATCGCTTCTTCACTTTTGGGATCACTTAACTATATCGTGACCGTACTAAATCTCCGAACAAAGGGAATGACGATGACGCGATTGCCACTGACCATATGGGCATTTTTTGTTACAGCCGTTATTGGTGTAGTTTCTTTCCCGGTTTTATTATCAGCGGCATTGTTGCTGATAATGGACCGAAGTTTCGGTACTTCTTTCTTCCTGTCCGACATATTTATCCAGGGAGAAGTTTTGCATTACCAGGGAGGTTCTCCGGTACTGTTCGAACATCTATTCTGGTTTCTCGGACACCCGGAAGTATATATCGTTATTCTCCCTGCAATGGGAATAGTATCGGAGGTGATGTCTGTTAATGCCCGAAAACCGATTTTTGGCTACAGAGCTATGATCGCCTCAATATTGGCGATTGCGTTTCTCTCCACAATCGTTTGGGGACACCATATGTTCGTTTCAGGAATGAATCCTTTCTTGGGGTCTGTGTTTACGTTTACAACCCTTTTGATTGCAATCCCATCGGCAGTAAAAGCATTTAACTGGATTACTACATTATGGAAAGGTAATTTGCAGCTCAATCCCGGAATGCTGTTTTCCATCGGCATGGTATCCACATTTATAACAGGTGGTCTGACCGGAATTATACTCGGCGACAGTACATTGGACATCAATGTTCACGACACATATTTTGTTGTCGCTCACTTCCATCTCGTAATGGGTATTTCTGCGCTCTACGGACTATTTGCCGGTGTTTATCATTGGTTCCCTAAAATGTTCCAATCCAGAATGATGAACAAAAACCTGGGGTATATACATTTCTGGATTACAGCCGTGGGATCTTACGGGATATTCTTCCCGATGCATTTTATCGGTATGGCCGGGGTACCGCGAAGATATTATGAGAATACAGCTTTTCCCATGTTTGATGAATTTACAGATATTCAGGTACTGATGACCGTCTTTGCCCTGGTCACCGCCGGTGCCCAATTGCTATTTGCTTATAACTTTGTAAGCAGTATTTTCTACGGTAAAAAAGGACCTAAAAACCCCTGGAAAGCTAATACTCTGGAATGGGATGCCCCGATTAAGCATATTCACGGTAATTGGGATGGCCCTATTCCGGAAGTACATCGTTGGCCATACGATTATAGCAAATCCTATGAAAACGGAGAATATATTATTCAAGGTCAGGACTTCGTTCCACAGACGTTACCTGTCCAGGAGAATGAAGAAGAATTGCATCACTAACTGATCTTATAACTAATTTAAAGCCCGTTTCAAGCGGGCTTTTTTTATGTCATGGTCGCAAGACTTGAAGATATCCCTATTTTTGTATTAGAAAAATTAACTCTCAACATTATCGTACCGTGAAAAAAATAATTCTTTTTTTAGTTTGTATCTGTTGCAGTGCTGCGTATGGGCAGCGTAAGCCAAAAATAAAAGGCAATAAAAGTGTAATTGAAGTAAGTGAAGATTTGCCGGCCTTTCACGGTATTGAACTCAAGGATGATCTTGAGATCTTGCTTCAAAAATCGTCGGAGCCTGGATATACAATCACCGCAGATGATAACCTGATCGACATATTAAAATTTGAAATTATAGACAGCACTCTTGTTATAAGCTCTTTTTATACAATTACCGCTAAAAAACAGCTCGATATAACTGTTCGATACGATGAGCTGAGAAACATTACGGTGAATGACGGTCAAGTGTTAACAGACGCCATCATCTCAACCGATCAACTGGTTGTCAACACATTGGGCTATTCACGTGTTGAACTCCAGTTCAGTGCCGCAGTAGCAAATCTGAATATGGAAGGCAATAGCAAAGCGAAACTCAATATTGACTCCGATTCACTTTCAATGACACTAAAAGATAAAATAGACGCCAATATCTATGCTGTGAGTAATACGCAATTATTGGACATGCAAGGTGATGCGCTCGCTAAAATTGAAGGATCCTCAGACACGCTTCGGGTAAAAATGTCTGGGAGTACAAAATTGAGGGCGGAACAGCTCGAGGGAGGTACCGTGCAATTAGAGATTTTAGAGACAGCTTCCGCCCGGATCCACGCCTATAGAAGACTGGAACTCAGTTCTTCCGGCACTGCCAAAGTCTTCCTGTATGGAGATCCAGTGATCGAAATAAAGGAATTTTTAGATAGTTCTGAACTCTATAAACGTGCCGATTAGAATTAGGTTTAAATAAAAAAACCCCGAAGCACGAATGCCCCGGGATTCTTCGATTAAATCAAAATTATCCTACGACTGCAAAGAATAATCTGCCTTAGGTCCGGCCTTAATAATCGCATCATTAACACCGGATTCAAATTTCTTGAAGTTATCGTTAAACAAAGAGATCAATTTCTTTTTCTCTTCGTCAAATTTATCCTTATCGTCCCATGTGTTCTTAGGGATAAGAACCTCTGATGGTACATTTGGACAACTAGTAGGGATCTCAAAACCGAATTCCTCGTCTTTGACGAATTCAACATTCTCGAAATCCTTGTTGTGAATCGCATCGATCATCGCACGGGTAAACTTCAGTTTCATTCTTGAACCAACACCATATGCACCACCAGTCCAGCCTGTATTCACCAACCAGGCGGTAGCTCCGTGTTTTTTCATCTTTTCTGCGAGCAATTCAGCATATTTATTGGGGTGCCACATCATAAAGGCCGCACCGAAATTAGCACTAAAAGTAGCTTGTGGCTCTGTAACACCCATCTCCGTACCTGCCACCTTGGCGGTATATCCAGAGATGAAATGATAACTGGCCTGTTCCGGAGTGAGCTTGCTTACTGGAGGTAAAACTCCAAAGGCATCACAGGTAAGGAAAATAATATTCTCCGGATGACCTGCAACACAGGGCATTTGAACATTATCAATAAAATCTATCGGATAAGAAGCCCTTGTATTTTGAGTAATGGTCGTATCCGTATAATCTACTTCATGACTGAACTTATCATAAACTACATTTTCAAGTACTGTACCGAAACGAATGGCATTGAATATATCGGGTTCATTCTCGGCCGATAGGTTGATTGCTTTTGCATAACACCCACCTTCAATATTGAAGGTTCCGTCGTCTGTCCAGCAATGCTCATCATCTCCGATGAGTTTACGTTTAGGATCGGCACTCAATGTTGTTTTACCAGTTCCCGATAAACCAAATAAAATAGTAACGTCATCTTTCTCACCTACATTGGCAGAGCAGTGCATAGGAAGAACACCTTCTAAAGGCATCAGGTAATTCATAACACCGAATAAACCTTTTTTCATTTCACCTGCATACTGCGTACCGAGTATGACGATCTCTTTGCGTTCCAGATTCACATCAATACTGGTTTTAGAGGTCATTTCTGAAGTATACCGGTTGGCAGGGAATCCACCTCCATTGAATACAACATAATCTGGTTCGCCAAAATCCTCGAGTTCCTCTGCGGTTGGCATGATCAGCATATTCTGCATGAATAATGCGTGGTATGCCCGTGTACAGATAATCCTGACTTTAAGTCTGTATTTTGGATCCCATCCTGCGTAGGCATCCACAACATAGAGGTGGTCGCAAACATTTAAATAGTCTTTGGCTCGCTCGAGGTTTACCATAAATGTATGCTCGTCAAGGCCCATGTTGATGGATCCCCAGTCAATATTATTTTCTGAATCGGGATGGCGGACAATACGCTTGTCTTTAGGGCTTCTACCGGTTTTCTCACCGGAATACACCAACAGCGCTCCAACATCTGAGATTGCAGTGCCTTTTTCTAGTCGCAAGCCGAGTTCGTAAAGCACAGGTACACTGCTATTTCTGTGTACTTCCTCTGTTTCGATACCGTATTTGCGGAGATTAAATTTTGTAGTCATATCCTATGATTTAATAAATATGTAAAGTGTAAGAGTTTAAGTTACTAAAAATTCCAATTTACAGTGCAAAGAAGCGGATAAAACTTCTTATAAAAACTGATAATTATCATGATTCTGGATGAGACTGAAAAACTGAAACAAATTGCAGCATTTTTGTTACATAAAGAAGCTTCTCTATTTTACTATCTTTGAAGATATGAATGAAAACCTCGACCCCACCGGCAACGATTTCTCAGCAGAGGAACTTGAAATAGAACGTGCCCTGCGGCCCATTTCATTTGATGATTTCACCGGTCAGGAACGGGTATTAGAAAACCTAAAGGTATTTGTCCAGGCAGCTAATTTGAGGAATGAATCCCTTGACCATACCTTATTTCACGGACCTCCGGGTCTGGGTAAAACAACACTCGCACATATCCTGGCCCAGGAATTGGGCGTGGGTATAAAAGTCACCTCCGGTCCTGTACTGGACAAGCCCGGTGATCTTGCCGGCCTTCTCACAAACCTGGAGGAAAGAGATGTGTTGTTCATTGATGAAATTCACAGGTTGAGCCCCGTGGTTGAAGAGTACCTTTATTCCGCTATGGAGGACTACAAGATCGATATAATGATCGAAACCGGACCTAATGCCAGATCGGTACAGATCAATCTACACCCATTTACACTTATCGGTGCAACAACGCGCTCTGGCTTGCTTACCGCTCCCATGCGGGCCCGATTTAGTATTACAAACCGCCTGGAATACTACAGTACCGAATTGTTATCCACTATCGTCCTGCGCAGCGCAGATATCCTTAAAGTGCCTATTGCCAATGAAGCGGCGATTGAAATTGCGGGTAGGAGCAGAGGAACACCACGAATATCAAATGCTTTATTGAGGAGAGTACGCGACTTTGCTCAGATCAAAGGCGACGGTAATATAGATCTGAAAATCTCCAGGTTTGGATTAAAATCACTGAACGTAGATGCGCATGGTCTGGATGAGATGGACAATAAGATTCTCACCACTATTATCGACAAGTTCAAAGGTGGTCCTGTAGGGATCACCACCCTTGCCACTGCGGTGTCCGAAAATGCCGAGACCATAGAAGAGGTCTATGAACCATTTCTTATCCAGCAGGGATTTATCATGCGAACCCCAAGGGGTAGAGAGGCAACTGAATTGGCCTACAAGCATTTGGGCAGAATAAAAGGTGGAGCACAACCCGATCTGTTTTAGGGGATCTTCGTGTAGTCGTCTAAAACCGATTTCCGGTAACGAATGAGTTTTTCAATCGTTTAATATTAATATCCTATTCTCCAAAATACTTATGTCTTTACGAATACTACTTTTGGCCTTAATCATTTCTTCTAATTTTTCATTAAAGGCTTCATTGCCCAATGCCGATAAAAAGGCCAATTTAAAAAAGGATTTCGAAAATCCATTCATTGGTCGCTGGCAGGGTAAAGCAACAGATTCTAATGAAGAAACTGAGGTAATTCTCGATATTAGTAATCACAAAGCGCTACTTAGTGCGTCGATTAGTTTGATGGATATGGGTGTGATGGGATGGCCGGCCAAAGACATTCAACTAAAGGGTAACCAAATAGTGCTTAGATTCCCAACGGATACCTCAGATCAGATCATAATGCTCACCCTGGCCCGAGATGCAGATGGCAACGATTATCTAAAGGGTACCTGGCAGGATACCCAAATAGAAGAAATAGCGCAAATCCGATTGGAAAAACAGCTTTCGAAGGCAGCTTTCTCGACCGAGGCCGTAAATATTGAGGGCCCTGCTGGTGCCTTGAGTGCCGAAGTAATTACTCCACCAGGAGAGGGGCCATTTCCCGGTGTAGTATTCCTGCACGGATCCGGGCCACAGCCAAAAGATACCAACCGCTTTGCGGCATATGCACTTGCCGGGCAAGGAATTGCTTCCATAATATTCGATAAAAGAGGTGTTGGAAAATCCGAAGGCTATTGGAGAGGGGCCAATTTTAAGGACCTCGCCAGAGATGGTGTCGCCGTGGCTACTTATTTTATTTCTCTTGACGTGATTGACTATGTTGGCTTCTTCGGACATAGCCAGGGTGGTTGGATAGGGCCCCTGGCTGCTAATCTTTGGGATGAATCTGCATTTGTGATCAGCAGCGCAGGACCTGCCGTAAGCCCTTCGAGAGAGGCACATTGGAGTTTTATTTACAGAGCCAGGAAGGCCGGAGCTAATGAGAAAGATATTGAGGCGATACGCAAAGTTGTGGATCACTGGCACAACGGACTTCGGAATGCCGAATGGCAACCCTATAAGACCAGTTTGGAGGAGATTAAATTGAAACCCTGGTTCGATGCTTCCGGCTTGCAATATTTGCAATACCCTCCTGAACCCGAAGAATTAAAATACTACCTGCCGTTTATGGATTTTGATCCCATACCTGTTTTACACAATCTTAAAAAACCTCTTTATGCGGTCTTAACACCCGATGATGAAAGCATTGACGCATTGGAGACTGAATATATACTAAGGGAGATTAAGCAGCTGGGGAAAGACATACGTATTAAGCTCTATCCGGGTTACAACCACGGTTTTAGAAAAATTGGTGCAGAACGCCAGATCCGATGGGCTGGATTTCCCGAAGATTATTTTATACTTCAGGCTGAATTTGTAAAATCAATTCAAAATTCCAAATAGAAATTATCCCTATTTTTGGAATCTAATGCCAGGAAAATCAGAGTCAGACCTACCCGTAATATCCCGCTGGGATGTACTGAGGAACAGGCAGCAGATTTTTAAGAATCCTCTACCTTTTCACCGTGAAAATTTTCAAAAATTTGGCGATTCGTTTCGCGTAAAAGTTGGGATGCCTAATGGGGTTATTTTTACCAGGAACCCCAAAATCATTCGCCATATACTCCAGAAAAACCACCGTAAATACCAGAAGTCAAAGTTGCAAACTGTAGACCTGGCTAAATATATCGGCCGGGGCTTACTCACAAGTAACGGAGAACACTGGCGGGTTCATCGCAGGATGATTCAGCCTGCATTTCACAAAAAGAATCTGGCAGGCCTGTTTAAGATCATGGACCTTGCTATTCAGGAGGAATTGAGACGCATCAATGTTAATGTTAAGGAAGAGGCAGATGTTTTTCCACTAATGGGCGACCTGGCGTTCCAGGTAGTTGCCAAATCCCTTTTTAGCAGATCCGATATCCGGGAACCCATGAAACGGCTTCAGGAGATCACCCAACGCAACCAAAGGATGCTCATCAGGGAAATGAGGCAGCCCTATCTGAATTGGTGGTTTAAGCTGAGCGGAATGATCAGCAAACATCTTAAACAGTCCGAACAAGCGCGGAATATTCTCAATAAGATTATCGAAGAACGAATTATTTCTGGTGGGGATAAAAACGATTTGCTCGATATGCTGTTAGAGGCACGCTACGAGGACGGGACGCCGATGCCCCGGCGTCAGTTGATCGACGAAGTAATGATCTTGTTTACGGCAGGGCATGAGACCACGGCAAATGCCTTGAGTTTTACCCTGTATTTCCTCGCAAAAGACAAGCAAGTTCAGGAAAAAGTATATGGAGAGGTAGCCGATTTGGATCTGCAGCAGGACAGTTTTACAGATCAGTTCAAAAAGTTGTCTTATACGCAATGCTGTATAGAGGAATCACTTCGTCTATATCCTCCTGCCTATATCATAGACAGGGAAGCTGTGGAAGACGATGAGATAGACGACTTGTTTCTGGCCAAAGACAGCCTGGTGCTGATGTCTGTCTTCGAACTGCACCGGTATCGCGAATTCTGGATAGATCCTGAGCAATACAGGCCGGAGCGTTTTCTGGAGATCTTACCTAAAGAATACGCCAATTATTATTACCCTTTCGGAGCGGGTCCGCGAATGTGCATTGGCAATAATTTTGCCATGTATGAAATGTTGCTGACAATTGCCAGGATCGTGTCAAAATACAAAATAGATACACCGCTCAGTGAAATAGAGATCAATCCGATGATTACTTTAAAACCCAGGAAGATGCCAATTCGCTTTAGTTTGAGGGAAAAGGGTTGAGCTAGATTCCTAATTTTCAAAAAAATAGGATTATTTAGCAGGAATTTTCGTATATTATAAAATAACCACTTCTTTTAATATCAATTTTCCCTCTTTATATATCAAAACGTCGGAACGGGACTTCGTTCGACCCTTTATCTTACAAGCATATGTAGGATAAATACTTGAAACTTTTGGAGTTTCTTGAAAGACCTAATCAACAATTCTTAAAACCTCATTAACTATGAGTAAAATCTTAAAATTCATATGCCTGATTTTGATTATAGGGGCATATTCATGCGAAAAAGGTACTGATTCCGACCTTAATTCGGCCGACACAGAGGCTGTAATCAACACTGGTGCATTGAACGACGTAGATGCAAAATCTACTGTCAAGCAAACTGTGCCAATATTCGATGTCGTTAACGGGGTTCCAGCCGGCACTTCCACACTGCATCGCAACAACAATGGAATTACAGCAAATTTCAAAGCTACGGGTCTTACACCTGGCTATACCTATACCGTTTGGTGGGTCATCTGGAACAATCCTGAAAACTGTACTACACCAGGGGCATGCACGGATATAGACTTTGGACTTGCAGATGCGGTTCAGGTAGAAGTTATGTACGCTACCGGCCATGTAGTGGGAAACAGTGGTAAAGGAAATTTTAGTGCACACCTTAA
Source organism: Flavobacteriaceae bacterium (assembly GCA_051011235.1). Taxonomy (GTDB): domain Bacteria; phylum Bacteroidota; class Bacteroidia; order Flavobacteriales; family Flavobacteriaceae; genus JAHEJJ01. The sequence continues at coordinate 4,384 of JBPCUI010000270.1, read as the reverse complement.
TGAAAATGATGACTCTGGCACAATAAATCCGCTTTTCGGGCTGCCTGGTTATGGAGGATTACTGGACGCACAAAAAGCGGAAGTCCACTTGGTGCTTAGAAGCCACGGGCCAAAAGTTCCCGGTATCGTTGACGAACAGATTGGATCTTATCTAGGAGGTTGTCCGCAGGACCCTCCTTATGGTTTTCCGCCCTTTACGGAGATACCCGATCAGGTGGGCGAATGTGGTGATATATATGCCTCAATTCATCAGCCCTAGTAAAGAAGAACATCTACTGCAAAAACCGAAGCTAAAAACTTCGGTTTTTTTTGTGGTCTGACCTAGGTCATTGTTTATAATAGTCAATTTTACTAATTAGTAGGAAAATTCCCGACCAAACTGAAGGCAAGATTGTTTTGATACAAGAATTGTAATTCCGATCGCCATGAATTATTCCGGTACTAAAATTGATAAAACATTTATCCATCGGCTAAAGATCATTTTGGAAGAGAATCTCGAAAATGAAGATTTTGGTGTAAGCGAACTGGCAGCTGCAGCTAACGTAAGCCGTTCTAATCTCCACCGTAAGGTTCATGCCTATAATGGGAATTCCACCAGCCAGTTTATAAGGGAATACCGCCTACAAAAGGCTTTTGAAATGCTCAGTGCCAATGGGGCTACGGTGGCTGAGGTCGCCTATGGCGTGGGTTTTTCCAGCCCCACTTATTTCAATACCTGTTTTAAGGAACAATACGGTTATCCCCCGGGAGAAACCAGGAATATCAAAATGACTTCTGGTGTCAATAGGCCCGATCAGCATAGATTTCCGGCCTTGGATGTAATATGGAAAAACAGATGGATTGCCGGTACCTCATTGGCGCTTGTCGTAATTATGGTATTTACCACTACGTACTTCACCGGAACAAGCGATCAGACGGATATAACGAACTTAGAATATGTCGTTAATAACAAGTCGATTGCCGTGTTGCCACTTAAAAACTTGAGCGGTGATCTTCAATTGGAGTACATAGGCGATGGTATGACAGATGCCGTAATTACGAGGCTGACTCAAATTGGCGACTTACCTCATGTAATTCCTTTCACTTCTGTTTTGAAATACAAAAATACCGATAAAAGCATGCCTGTTATTGCACAAGAATTAGGAGTTCAGAATATTCTCCAAGGTAATTTCCAACTGTCGGGAGATCAAATAAAAATTAGCCTGCAATTGATCGATGGTCCAGCTAATAATCACTTTTGGTCAGAGGAGTACAATGGAAAATGGACAACTAATGAAGCGTTTGCTATCCAGGCCCACGTTGCCGAAAATGTGGCCAAAAGAATGAATGCTGAAATTATCGATAACGAGCATGAGGAAATCTATAGAATTCCCACACAGAACCGAGAAGCATATAAGTATTTTTTAAAAGCTAATCATCAAGGATATAAGTATAATAAAGAAGGAATGGAAAATGCAATACCGTTATACGAGAAGGCCATTAGCCTTGATTCTACTTATTATGATGCCTATATACAATTCGCTTATTTATATCTTTTCGGAGGTGCTAGCTGGGGGCTGTTCAATGAACAAGAAGCATGGTATAAAGCAAAAGAACTATTGCTAAAAGCCGCTGAAATTGACAGTACTGATCGAAAGATGAAATTCGCATTGGTTGACGGTCTGTATTTGTACGAATGGGATTTTCAGACGATGGAAAAAAACTATAAAACAACGAGTACCCTTCCGATTAACTACAATTTGCAAACTGGCAGATTTAACGAATCACTGGTGCTATTGAATCAGGAGTTCGGTGAGAATCCAACCCTTTATAGTTTTGTTTTTAAGGCTCAGACCCTTTTTTTCCTCGACAGGCTGGATGAAGCGACAGATCTTTTAGAATTTTCAGAGGAGTTTTATTCAGATCAAATCATGTATTTGAGGATAGCCTCTACATTCTATTACTACATGGGAGAATACGAACATTCCAGGAGGCTTTTGGATAAGATCATCACAAGCTTTCCAGATCGTCCTCCTCTCGTACTTTGGCTGAGCGCTCTTCACGCATATAGAGATGGCGATATGGAGGGTGTAAACAGTTTTTTAAGCCAACTTGAAGAAAGATATAAAACAGGAATGTCGGGCAGCCCGGCCTGGTTTACAGCGCTGTATTACAGTTCCATTGGAGAACGTGAAAACGCTTTCTTATGGCTCCAAAAGTCCTATGACAAACACGAGGTAGAAATGATCTGGCTGCGTGAGGAACCTGCTCTTAGACCACTTCGGAGCGACAGACGCTACCAGGAATTATATAAGAAAGTAGGCTTTCCAATGCCCCAACACAATAATGAAAATTAGTGGGTCGATTACTTTGTCCTATTCTTTTAGGACTACGGAGACCTAAAGACACATTGTTAAAACACTTCAAAAAAAACCTTAAATAATCCGCAACATAGCTGTTTAGTCTTGCAACACGATTTGAAAGATCTTTGTTCAGACAATTTAACTGAGTATTAATCTTTAAAATCGTTAATCATGAGAAAATGGGTATTTGGCTTAGTTTTTCTAGGTTTTGCCAGCCTTGTTTATTCTCAGGAACCTGAAAAAGATGTGCATGCGGTAGCACTTGAAGGAGTTACCGTCACTTCACCTAATTTTAGTTACCTGGCCATGGTTCAGGACAAAAGAACTCCTGAAACCGTACGCGGATTAGAAAGGAAAGCCGCGAGTTTTAATTTAAAAGAATCCCCTGTCTATAATAAAATAGACAAAGCATTTGAGGTATTCTTTTCTAACAGCAAAGGACATATTACTGCTACCTATGATGACGAAGGGAAAATTCTCGTTTCCTTTGAAAAATTCGAAGATGTTGTACTTCCGGTCTCCATACGGAATACAGTTTATGAATCGTATCCCGATTGGACAATGAGTAAGAACACCTATATGGTGACCTACTACCACAACAAGGGTGTTAAAAAGACATACCATTTCCAAGTTAAAAAGGGAGACGAAACAAAAAACATGAAGTTAAAATGGAAAACAATGCCTTAGGCAAGAGTACGGATTATGGTCCTTGAAAAATCGCTTAGACAGAAGTTTAAGCGATTTTTTTTGAAGGTTGGGCATGTCAATATTACTATTAGGCGCACCCTTAGTTTTGAATGTTTATTTTTGAGAATACCAAAGTGGAGCCTAAGAAAATACATACCCAATTCATTAAAACCGAAGCCAAGCGCCTCGGTTTTTTATCGTGCGGCATATCCAAAGCTGAATTCCTGGAAGAAGAGGCACCGAAACTTGAGAAATGGCTCAAAGAGGGAATGCAGGGCGAAATGCAGTACATGGAAAATCATTTCGACAAACGGCTCGACCCCAGGAAACTGGTCCCGGGAGCCAAATCTGTGGTTTCACTTCTTTACAATTACTACCCGGAACAGACGCAGCGCACAGACACTTTTAAGATATCCAAGTATGCCTATGGACGTGATTATCACCTGGTGATCAAAGACAAACTAAAAGAATTTCTGCAACGGATTACCGAAGAAATAGGAGAGGTACACGGGAGGGCATTTGTAGACTCTGCCCCCGTCCTGGACAAAGCCTGGGCAGCAAAAAGCGGATTGGGATGGATGGGAAAACACAGCAATCTCCTAACACAACAATTAGGTTCTTTCTATTTTATCGCCGAACTGATCCTGGATCTTGAACTGGAAACTGACCATCCGGTGACAGACCATTGTGGAAGTTGCACCGCCTGTATCGATGCCTGCCCAACAGATGCAATCATACAACCCTATGTTGTAGATGGAAGTAAATGCATTTCCTATTTTACAATTGAATTAAAAAACGAGATTCCCTACTCCTTCAAGAACACTTTTGATGATTGGATCTTCGGTTGTGATATCTGCCAGGATGTTTGTCCCTGGAACCGCTTTTCAGAAGCCCATCAGGAACCTCTGTTTCATCCGCATCCGGAATTGCTATCAATGACAAAAAATGACTGGGAAGAGATTACGGAAGAGGTTTTTAAAAAAGTATTTCGAAAATCGGCAGTAAAGCGAACCAAGTTTTCCGGACTGAAACGAAATATTAAATTTCTGGAATAGTTCACCGCCGGGCTACATCGTTTTCGTTGTTAAAATAGCCACTTTTTTATTTAAGAAGTTGTTAAGAACACAGATAAAACTCTATATTGAAGTTTTGTTAGACAGCTGTTTACAAAAGGGTTAATATTAAACCGGACTACGAAAAGCATTTTATGAAGATTAGGAAACCCGAATTAAGTTTTTGGCAGATCTGGAATATGAACGTTGGATTTTTTGGAATCCAATTCAGTTTTGGCCTGCAACAAACAGCCATAAATCCAATTTTTTCCTTTCTTGGAGCACATCACGAAGAGTTACCGC
>JBPCUI010000269.1:0-4117 GCA_051011235.1 Flavobacteriaceae bacterium | reverse complement strand
TTATTAGAATTTTAGCTAAGAATTCCTCACTTAGCTTCCATTTGGCGTCCGGATTTCTTCTCAGAACACCCAGACCAGTACACGGAGCATCGATCAATACCCTATCGCCCTTAGCATAAAGCTTTTTGATTACTTTGGTTGAATCTATTAGCCGGGTTTCAATATTGTGAACTGCATTTCTCCGGGCTCTTCGCTTTAGTTCATTCAGCTTCTGCTGATAGATATCCAAGGCGATGATCTGACCTTTGTTTGCGGTGAGACTGCCCAGGTGCAGAGCTTTTCCCCCGGCTCCTGCACAGGCATCGATAATGCGCATCCCTGATTTGGGTTTTAGAAAATGAGCCACTTTTTGTGAAGAAGCGTCCTGAACTTCAAAAAAACCCTGTTTGAATGCCTCTGTACCGAACACATTGGCCCTTTGTTTCAGTACCAGCGCTTCAGGATAGGAGGGAAGAAGTACAGTTTCAATGCCTTCATTTTGCAAGTTTAATTGCAGTTCTTTAATACTGGTCTTAAGGGTGTTGGTTCTCAGCACCACGGGAGCTGTGGAATTCAATGCGCTGAGCTCTTCAGACCAACGTTCTTCACCTAAGGAATCTAAACCCAGCTGGTCTACCCAGTCTGGTACAGATTCCCTGAATTTCCTGACTTTGGATAACTCATCAAATCTTCCTTTAATTCTTCTTTGAGGTAAATGCTTAAACTCTTCCCATGGCGGAATGACGTATCCCCTCAGGGTAGCCCATACTCCAAATAGCCTTAAAAAATCTTTTCTCTGGAATGGTTCTTTTGAGCCAGATATTTCGCTGTATAGGCGTTTCCAGCGGACAATATCATAAACCGTTTCTGCGATAAATGCCCGATCCCTGGAGCCCCATCTTTTATTACTTTTCAGGGTTCGTTCAACTGCCTTGTCTGCATAGATCCCTCCGTTAAAAATATTGTTCAATGTATCAGCGACCGCAAAAACAAGATTCCTGTGTAAACGCATATCTTTTTAAAAGGGCAAAGGTATTGTTTTGGAATATAATCCTTTGAAATAACAAAAGGGAAGTGAGCATTACTCACTTCCCTTGAACGAACATGTTGACCATCTGAAGACGGTCTACCCAAATCTAACTAAACCTAACAACGGTGTAATAACCTCTCTTTTTCACATAATAAATTCCGTTGCTGTGATAGTATTTCTTACCGTTCACACGCACAATTTTATAGCCCTTGGGAACAAACCTGATCCTTAACCCGATCGGAGCCCGGCACACGACATATTTTCTGCCATATGGTTTATACCAGATTCCTTTGGCATAATAGAAGTTAATGCCTTTGTGTACAACAATCCGGGGTTTATATACTTTAGCAACTATGGTTCCGTTCCTGGGATACACCTTTACTTCATGAGCCTGCATGGTTAAAGAAGTGCCTATCAAGGCGACCACAATCAATAGTATTTTAATGCTTTTCATCATTTTTAGTTTTTGGGGTTACTGTACTAAGACTTCTCTAATCTGAAATGGTTTAATAAAAAAAGGAAGCTCTTTGGCTTCCTTTCAGTGTTTTTTGTCGAATAATCATCAACCGCCCCCTTTACGTCTTTGCTGCATTTCTCTCAGCAGTCTTCTTTTAAAATCTTCTTCTGCTTTGATAAGCAAAATTGTTTTTTTAGGTGAGATTACCTCGCTAATTCTGCTGATGAACGCAATGTGCAGATCTTGTTTTTCCTGCTCTAATGCAATCAGTTGATTGAGCAACTGATTAGCCTCTGCATCAGTAAGATATTCCATATCCATCAATTTAGACTGAATTTCGAGTCTTTCTTTGCGACGGATCATCAGTGTATTCTTCTCGTGTTCATTATATATTGGCCAAAAAACCTGGGCTTCATCTGATGTTAAGCTCAGTCTTTCCGTTATAAATGCCACTTTAAGGGTTTTTATTTTTTCTCTGCCCTGTCCTCCTTGGCCATAAAATACCAGCATGGAGAATAAGCACAGAACAAAAGCCCCCATTTTGCCGTATTTACTCATCATTGTTCAAATTAAGTTCATCTATGTCGTCTATGGTCTCGTCTAAATAGTCTACAATATTTTCTTCATTCCAATCACTATCCAGGATATCGCTTAGCTCGAGCTCCTCTACAGGTAATACTTCAGCTATTTCATAAGAGCTCAATCCTGTGGCGTTATGGTCAAAGTACTCCTCCAGTTCCAAGTTGGCAATATCCCCGAAATTAAGGCTCTGGTTTCCCTGCCACTGTAATCCAATTACGATTAGAACTATCGCAGCTACTGAAGCGGCTGCAAAAAGCATTTTTCGGTAGGGATAGAGTTTAACAACCTTAGTATCCCTGTCATCGAGCTTTTCCAAAATCTCCTGATCCAGGGAATCAAAATAACCTTCAGGGGATTTGAATCCAGCTGATTTTGGGATTACAGAAGACTCTTTGTTCAGTTTGCCCAACAGATCATCTGAAAGGCCTTCAAAATAGCCCTCAGGAGTCTTAAAACCGTCATTTTTACTTTTTTTCCCCATCGCTTCAGTTAGACTTTCTTAAGTCCAAAAGGTTTAATTTAATCTTTGGTGTTAAGGTCTTTAATATATTGTGACTCGCGCATACACCGAGTGTCAAGTTAGCTCTATTTTTCATCTTTAACATACGATTCAATTTTTTTTACAGCCAGATGATATGAGGCCTTCAGGCTTCCTACAGAAGTCTCGAGTATCTCGGAGATCTCATTGTACTTCAATTCTTCAAAATACTTCATATTGAATACAAGTTTTTGTTTCTCTGGCAAAGAGGCGATGGCCTGCTGCAATTTCAGTTGGATATCGTCTCCTTCAAAATAAACATCGGCCTCCAGATTGTGCAACATTCTCTCCTGAATTTCATCCATTCCCAGTCCCAATTTCTTTGATTTCACTTTGAGGAAGGTCAGGGCTTCATTGGTGCCAATCCTGTACAGCCAGGAAAAGAGTTTGCTGTCTCCCTTAAATCCGTCGATGTTTCTATAAACCTTAATAAATGTATTCTGCAATACATCATCGGTGTCATCGTGGTCCAATACGATCCTACGGATATGCCAGTACAGCCGTTCTTTATACCTATTAATGAGTAATTCGAACGCCTTGGATTCCTTTTGCTTTAACTGTTGAACTAATGTTTCTTCAGTTATCAAAGTTCGTTTGTTATGTAATTTAGACAGCTGCAACTGAAAATGGTTTAATCAGCTCCGTTGTCAGGCGCCCAGAGACTGCATCTCCACTAAATTCCTATAGACTCCTTCGGCAGCTAAAAGATCTTTATGAGATCCTGTTTCTACTATTTTTCCCTTCTGAAGCACCACAATGGTGTCTGCGTTCTGGATGGTCGATAATCGATGAGCAATAACAATAGAGGTCCGGTTTTGCATCATATTTTCCAGTGCATCCTGAACTAATTTTTCACTTTCGGTATCAAGTGCCGAGGTGGCTTCGTCCAGAACCATAACGGGTGGATTCTTTAATACAGCCCGAGCTATTGAAAGACGTTGTTTTTGACCCCCGCTTAATTTATTACCACCGTCTCCAATATTGGTATCATAGCCCTTTGGTAATTCGGTTATGAACTCATGAGCATTTGCAATTTTTGCAGCCTCAATAATCTCATCTTCTGTGGCTTCGTTCTTGCCAAGTGCGATGTTATTTTTTACACTGTCGTTAAACAGAATTGAATCCTGGGTAACAAGCCCGATTAAATTCCTCAGAGACTTTTTAGTGAGGTCTTTAATATCTGTCCCATCTATTCTTACCACCCCTTTATCAACGTCGTAAAAACGGGTCACAAGATTGGCAATTGTGCTCTTTCCGCTACCAGATTGGCCCACAAGTGCGACTGTAGTCCCTTTGGGGACACTCAGGTTAAAGTTTTTTAAAACATATTCTTCTTCGTACTTAAACGAAACATTTTCCAGGGTAATCTCGGTTGTGAAGTCCTGTTTGTCCAAAGCATCGGGTTTTTCACTGATACTGTTCTCAGTTTGAAGGATTTCCAGAACCCTCTCGGCAGCCGAATTGCCTTTTTTAACCCCATAGGAAGCCTTGCTAATAGCCTTTGCCGGGGTTAATATATTATAGGCCAGTC